>JANMWW010000312.1:0-5464 GCA_031394155.1 Chloroflexota bacterium
ACGCTCCGGAGTTGTAGACGCCGCCGACGAGCGTTCCGCTCAGGGTTCCTGCCGCGACCACGCTGGTCACGGGGCGCGACGCGGCATCGTTGTACGCGGCCGAGAGTGAGTTCTTCGCCTGAAGCGCGAGCGCGTCCGCGCGGTTGATATTGCCGACCACGATCCCAGGCGGGAATCCGGTCACAGCGGCAGCTGGGTGAATGCCGATGTCGCCGGTAACCCGAGTGTTCCCCGTGTTGGTCACGGCCGGCGTCCCCGCCAGGATGGCGAAGCTGTCGGCTGCTCCGAGGTTCACGGTCGTCGGTCCGGCGGCGCTCGCCCTGCCACCGGTCGCGAGCGTGCTGATCGCGAGTGTGAGTGCGATGCCCGCCACGAAAGCCAGCGCGGCACGGCGGAATGGTCTCTTCATGTTGTGGTGCCCCTTTGCGTCAGCCGGCCGGGCCGACATGACACTCCCTGACACTGCACGTTCCGTGCTCGCTCCACGTGACGGATTCGTCATGAGCAAGCGAGCGTTTCCGGCGGGGCTAGAGGAGGCGATCGCCGCTCGCTTTCGAGCGACGAGCTCCAGATCTGGCATGCCTGGACGCTACGGGGCGGCTGATCGCTTCGCATGACGTTTGCGTCATGTCTCGTGTTTGTGTGACAACTTCGTTGTCTTGTGTGACGACAACGTCATGCGAGTTGTCCTTGCATGCGCGAACCTTCTCCCATGGCGATGAAGGCGGACGGGATCGAGTTCTTCCAGCTTCAGGAGTTCCGGCTGTCAGCAGCCGACACCGACGGCGCGGTCGCGCGCATCGTCAGCTCCTCGCACAGTGGCGCGGAGCCTCCGGTCCCGCTCCTCACAAGCATCGAGGATCGCCGCAACGTTGCCGTCATCCGAGCCCTGCACGCTGACGAGTCGCGGTTGCCCGATGCGGCACAGCGCACCGCTCTCGAGCCGTTCGTCTCGAGCTGGGGCGCGCCGACCGAATATTCACCGCGGATCAGCGAGCGCTCTGAAGGCGCGCCCTCGCACTACCGCCTCGCGGTCACCGAATCGGGGATCAACGAGGCCGAGACTGAATTGGGTATCAACCAGGCCGAGACCGATCACGCCACAGACCCGCAAGAACTAAGGGTGACGTCGACGCCAGCCGATCTCCTGTGGATCGGCAAGCCGCTCGGGACGCATGCCGGCCTGCTCGTCCTGCTTGGAAGTGACAACGAACCAATTCCCAGGCCTGCGGCGCGTACCTGGCCACTCCCGCTGAGCAAGTTCTTGGGTGTCAGGATCTACGAAGGCGGGTAATACACTGCTTTCGTGTCACGTTCAGTGACCGTTCCTTCCAAGCCAGTAGCCAAGCCAGTAGCGTCTGACCGCGCCGTTCGAGTTCTCATCGCTCTGGGGGATGTGGCGCTCGCGAACACCGTCGACTTCACGCTCCGGCATGGTGCCTATGAGCGGCGGTTCGCAAGCACAGTCACTGAGGCCCAAGCGACCCTCGCTGATTGGAAGCCTCATCTCCTCGTTCTGGATATCGACCTCGAGCAGGGTGCGGGCATCCAGCTCATCGACGACGCGCGGTCCGCCCCTCCGATCGGTGTCATCGCGCTGACCCGCCGCAGCGATCTGCGTGGAAAGCTTGACGCGTTCGAGCGCGGTGCAGACGACTACATCGGGATCCCGTTCGTCCCGGATGATCTGGTGGCTCGTTGTCGCGCGGTCCTGCGCCGAGCTCACGGGAGCGCCGGTCAGCTCGTGCCCAGCCTGCGGATCGGCGACCTCGAGATCGACGTGCTCAACCGCAAGGTGGTCGCCGGCGACCACGAGCTCCACCTGACTTCCCTCGAGCAAGCCCTGCTCTATCTCCTGGCGGCGAACGCGGGGAGCATCCTCACGCGCGAACAGATCCTCGACGCGCTCTGGGGAACGGATTTCGTGATCGAGAGCAACGTCGTCGACCGCCACGTGCGCGCCCTGCGCGCGAAGCTCCAGAACGACTGGCACAAACCGCGTTACATCGAGACCGTGACCGGGAGCGGATATCGCTTCGTTCCGGCGCCGGACGACAAGGAAAAGACCAAGAACTAGACACGACGCGGCTTTCCTCCCCGACGTTACCAAATCGTCATGCGGATCCCACGCCGTCGTGCGACCGTGTCTGCACGGCCATCCGGAGGCCGACCGTGCCCGGAGGGGAGGAAGACGTGGACCCGCGCAACGTGCTCGTCGTCGAGGATGACATCGCACTCAGTGATCTTGTCGCGGGCCTGCTTGCGCACGCCGGCTACAAGCCGATCACGATCGCCGATCACTCTTTGATCGCCGCCGCGGTGGACAAGTGGAAGCCCGGCTGCGTGATCCTCGACGGAGAGATCAGGACGACCGGAGAGAGCCGCAGCTGGGTCGACGCTGCGGCGATACGTCGCGCGAATCCCACGATCCCGGTCGTCATGTTCACCGCGGACACCGCCGCGCTCGCGGAGATGCGAGCGGGTCGATCCGACCGCAGTCAGGCTGCGAGCTTCGCGGGCTCTGTGAGTAAGCCATTCGTCGTCGAAGAGTTTCTCGCGACCGTCAGAACCGCCGTCGAAGCGCCGGCGAGCGAGGCCTCGATAAGCGTCTTCCCGGACGTCGGCAGGCTCGTGGCCGACTGGCCGGAGACCGATCTCTTCGGGACGATCGTGCACGAGCTGCGAGCACCGCTGACCGTGATCCGAGGCCAGGTGCAGCTCGCGCGGCGTCATATCGATGACGATGTGGACCGTTCCCGCCTGGCGATGGATGGCGCGGTGGCGCAGGTCGACCGCATGGATTCGCTCATCACGCAGCTCCTCGATCACGCACGTCTCGCCTCGAACGGTCTCAGCCTCGACGTCGTCGAGCTGGATCTCGCGACGCAGGTGGCGGAGACGATCGCGACGCACGAGTACGGCACGAGCCCGCAGATCGCGTTCGAGCGGCCGGTCGCGCCGGTGCGCGTCTATGGCGATCCCGCGCGCGTCGCGCAGATCCTTGACAACCTCATCGGCAACGCGCAGAAGTACAGCTCGGCGGAGTCCCAGGTCTCGGTGTCCGTGAGAACACTCGGAGCAGAGGCGCAGGTCCGCGTGCGTGATCAGGGCGTTGGCGTTCCCGAGGATGAGCGCGCGCAACTGTTCACGCCGTTCTTTCGGACGTCAGTCACGCGCGCCACGCGGGGCACCGGTCTCGGCCTTCACATCAGCAAACGCCTCGCAGAGCGCCACGGTGGACGGCTGTGGCTCGAGGAGAGCTCGACGGCCGGTAGTACGTTCGCGCTGGCGCTCCCCCTCGCGACGGTCTGATCCGCGCTGCGCCTGTCGCACCAGCCCGCTAAGCGAAGGCGGTCGCCAGCGCCGGAGCGCTAGGAGCTGCCGGCCTCCGAAGGCTTGGCGTCTTCGAAGCGGATGGTCAGCTCGGCGCTGCAGCGACCGCAGCGCATCGTCGCGAGACGCGACTCGCCACCACCGAGAGACTGAACGAACGTCGGGCCACCCGCAGGCCCGATCGGTCGCTTACAGCTCGGGCAGCGGGCCTCGCCGCGCTCGAAGGCAGCGCGATCAGTAAAGACATCGCCGAATCCGGATCGTTTCTTACGTGCCATATGTTTTCTCTACCCTAACTAAGGATTCTGCGCCGGCTTGGGCTTGCTGCGCTGGAAGGGGATGTAGGCGCGCTCGCTCTCCATACTGATGTGATGGTAGTCATGGTCGGAGACCTCGTGGCTGCTGCGGGCGAGGCTGGCGTTCTTCAGCGAGTCCATCGACTTCTGGTCGACGACCTGGAAGGTACGGAGACAACCCACGAGCCGGCACGGAAATCCACCTGTTCGCATGACAACTCCTTCTGCGATCACCGCGGATCGCCTATGGATGCATTGCGAGGCGCTCTTGACGGAAGGGAACACGCGCCTTGCGCTTGAGCTCTTGAAATTCCTTGCGCTCGGTCTCGCTCACGAACGTGAGCGCGCGGCCACGCTCTCCGGCCCGCCCGGTGCGGCCGACGCGATGCACATAGGTCTCGGGATCCTCCGGTAGGTCGAAATTCACGACGTGGTCGATGCCGTCGACATGGATCCCGCGTGCCGCGAGATTCGTCGCGACGAGCGTCTTGACGGTCCCGCGCTTGAAGCTTTCGAGCACGCGTTCGCGCGCGCGCTGCGGGATGTCCCCGTGCAGCGCGCCTGCGTCGTGTCCGAGGCGCACGAGATCGCGCGTGAGCTTGTCGACGCCGCGCTTGGTGCGGCGGAAGACCAAGGTCCGGGTGACCTCTTTGCGTGCCAGCACTTCGCGCAGGGCGCGCAGCTTGTCGACGTGCATGACCTCGATGAATGACTGATCCACGAGGTCGATGGTCGGCTCCTCGGGCTTCACCGCGACCTTCACGGCGTCGATCGTCAGCGCCTTCGCGATGCGATCGACCTCCGCGGTGATGGTCGCGGAGAAGAGGGCGGTCTGGCGTCCCTTCGGGAGCAGGGCCGCGATCTTCTTGACGTCGTTGATGAATCCGAGATCGAGCAGGCGGTCGGCCTCGTCGAGGATGAATGTGTTGATGCCGCTCAAATCGAGCGTGCGCCGAGTCACGAGGTCGAGCAGGCGGCCGGGCGTACCGACGATGACGTGCGGCATGAGGCGCAGCGCGCGTTCCATCTGGTTGTAGCCCATGCCGCCGTAGACCGGCACGACGCGCACGCCGCGGTACTTGCCGAGGGCCTCGAAGTCCTTTGCGACCTGGAGGCACAGCTCACGTGTCGGAACGACCACCAGGACGATGGGGTGGCGCGGGCGCGCGCCATTGATCCGCTCGAGCAGCGGGAGCGCGAACGCGCCGGTCTTTCCGGTGCCGGTCTGCGCCTGCGCGACGACGTCGCGACCCGAGCGCATCAGCGGGATGACCTTTGTCTGTATCGGCGTGAGCTCGGTCCAACCAAGGGCCTTTACGGCGCGGTCGAGCTCGGGGTGGAATGCGATCAACGCGGGTGATTCCTTCTCGTGGGCGAGGGATAAAAAAAGGCCGGGAAGCCAGTCGCTCCCAGGCCATCTCTCTTCAGCTGACCCCGAATGAACTAATGGTACAAGTGTACCTCCATGCATCTAATTCGGACACAGCTTGAGCAGGGGATCTTCGGCGAAGGATGGCGCGCCGCGATCATCACGCTCGGCATCGGCGCCGTCACGTACGCGGTCAGCCTGATCTATGACCCGCTCAATCACGGTCCCTACCGCCTCTTCCTTCGCACGCCGCTCGACGATGCGATCCCGGTCGTCAGCGCCTTCGTCATCCCGTACGTTTCTCTGCGGCCGTTCCTGTACGGATCGCTCGTTCTCTTCCTGCTCCTCCGTGTGCGCGTCTACCGCTCAGCCGCGCTCTCGATGATCGTCGTGTTCGTCGTGAGCTATGTCTTCTACTTCTTCCTTCAATCATTCATCGAGCGGCCCACGCTGACGGGCGGCGACG
>JANMWW010000317.1:0-5405 GCA_031394155.1 Chloroflexota bacterium
CCGAAGCCGATGAGCGCCGTCTTACGCGCATCGCCCGAGCTCAGGGTGTAGATCACCAGCGCGAGGATGCCGGTGCCGAGGTGAACGATGTTGTGAAGCGTGTCGGTCGCGACGAGCGCCCCCGGCGCGCTGCCGACGATCGGGTTGGAAAAGAATCCGAGAATGCCGACGAGCACCAGGATGGCGCCCGCGACGAGTGCCCAGGTCTTTGCGAGATCTGCTGATTGCATCTGGATCGCTCCTTATTATTTGTGTTGGCTACGGGTACGTGGTGCGGCACTGGTTGGGAGGACTCTGCGAAAGAGCGACCGGGGTGCCCTTCCGGGCACCCCGGTCAAAGCGGAGGAGGGGTGTGGTTAGCGAAGCTTGTCGGGGAACTGCATGACGATCGCTTCCGCGAGCGGGTCCGCGATCATCATCGAGTGGTTCTCCGCGGTCTTCAGCTGCGGGTAGGCGGAGGCGTAGTCCTTTGCCGCGAGCAGGTCGATCGCCTTCGCGATGCCTGTGACGTGCATGACGAGCAGGCTCGCCACCGCGCCCTTGGGCAGGTTCGGGTTTGCGCCGCTGATGAAGGCATCGAAGTCCGCGCGGTAGCCGTCGAGGTCAGCCAGGGCCTTTGTCTTGCCGGCGGCGTCGTTCTTCGCGACGGCCTGCGTGTATGCGACGAACATGCCAAGGTGTGCGCGCCACAGCTCGAGGAAGCGAGCCTCCGCGGCGGTGCCGTACACCGAGCCGATCGCCTTCGAGAGCTCGACCGAGTTCTTGTCCAGGGTCGCAAGTCCGGCCTTGAAGCCCGGGTCAGACCCGCCGAGGGCCATGCGCACCGGGAGACCAGCGAGATAGACGTGCGAGCCGAGCAGGTTGTTCAACGTCACGCGGAGATCCGCGGCCTTTGACGACGGGTCGCCCGTGAACTTGTCGGGGAACTGCTTGACGATCGCCATGGACAGCGGGTCGGCGATCTTCTGGCTTTGGTCGGCGGCCGTCTTCAGCATGTCGAATCCGGCGGCGAGATCGCCCGCGCCGACCGCGTCGATCGCGCCGGCGAGGTGCTGGACGTGCGGCACGAGAAGCTCGGCCACCGCGCCCTTTGGCAGATTCGGGTTGGCACCGCTGAGGAACGCGTCGAAGTCCTTGCGGTATCCGTCAAGGTCCGCCTTCGCCTTGTTCATCTTTGCGGTGTCCTTCGCCGCCACGCCCTGCGTGTAGGCGACGAACATGCCGATGTGTGCGCGCCAGAGCTCGAGGAACCGCTTTTCGGCGTCGGCGCCGTACACCGAGCCGATGGACTTGGAGAGCTCGACGCTGTTCGTGTCGAGCGCCTTTGCCGCGCCCTCGAACCCGGGCGTGTTGCCAAGAAGCGCCTCGCTGACGGCGAAGCCGGCGAGGTACACGTGCTCGTCGAGCTGCAGGTTGAGCGCGGTGCGCAGATCCGCGGCCTTCGTCTTCGTGGTCACGGCGGTGCTCGGCGATGCCTTCATCGTCGAACTTGCCGCGCTTGATGCGCTCGGGGACGAGCTGCTGCTGCTGGATGCGGGGGTCGTTGCGCCGCAGGCGGCGGCGGCAACGCTGAACGCGAGGATCGCGGCGCCAAAGCGAAGTGCTGGGAGATGCATGCGTGTCACTCCTGTTCGCGTGCTCACTTGACCACGATCGTCGCGGTCATGTGGCGGTGTCGGTCGCAGAAATACGCGTAGGTCCCGGGTCGATCGAACGTGAAGCGGAACGCCGTGCCTGCTCCATCCATCCGGCCCTCGAATCGGCCGTCCGGCGCGGCGTCATAGACGCCGAGCCCGGCGGGGCGCGCGGTCCCTGATGTCACCGTGTGCAGGATGTCGTCACGGTTCGTCCAGACGACCGTCGCGCCCACGGGTATCTCCAGGGTCGAGGGAGAGAATTGGAACTGCTGGATGGCGATCGCCGCGGACATCTCCTTCGGAGCGCAAGCGGCCGTCGCGAGCACCAGCAACGCGCAGATCAGCATTCGGATCACAGACCCACCTACGCCGTCTCCCACCCGAATGGATGACCGCCCGGGCAACGGCCTGCGATCGTTACGCGATCGTCGTGGAGGGGCCCCGAACGGGCCGTCCTCGGCTAGATTCGTCCGGTGGGTGGTCCAAAGCTTGACCGGGGCCGTAGACGTGGTTGATGCGATAGGTGACGCGGACGTCGTGTCACGGATCGGCGACGGCGACACCGAGGCGCTCGGCGAGCTGTACGACCGGTATGGAAGAGTCGTCTTCGGGGTGATCTACCGCATGGTCGCTTCGCCCGAGGCCGCTGAAGAGGTGACGCAGGATGTCTTTCATTCCGTCTGGCGTCGCGCTCGGACGTATCGCTCCGATAGAGGGGCGGTGCGCGGCTGGCTTCTTACGATCGCGCGCAACGCCGGCATCGACTGGCGGCGCGCAAAGGCTTCGCGCATCGCCCGTGAAGCATCGATCGACGATGCTGCCGAGCTCTCAGATGACATGCGCGTGGATGAGCGCGTGAGCATCCGTCTGCGGGACGAACGCGTTCGCGCCGTCGTCGGCTCGCTCCCGGAGGAGCAGCGGCAGGTGCTCGACCTCGCGTTCTGGGGCGGCCTGTCGCAGACCGAGATCGCTACAAAGACCGGTATTCCCCTCGGCACCGTGAAGAGCCGCGTCCGTCTCGCCATGATCAAGCTGCGCGACGGCCTCTCCTCAGAACGGAGCGACGCATGACGGGGCATCCGCGCGACGACCTCGCCGCGTTCGCACTCGGCGCTGTCGATGAGGCCGAACAGCGCCGCATTGGCGCGCACGTCGCTGACTGCGCGTCGTGCATAGCCGAGACGGAGTCGTATCGGGAAGCGCTCGTCGCCTACGCGGCAGCCGCAGAGACGAGCGCGCCCGATCTCCGCGAGGCGATCGTTGCGCGTGAGCGTCGCGCAGCGCAGCCGGCGCGCGCGCCGCGACCCTGGTCATGGATCGGCGCTCTCCGCCGCCCCGTTCCGGCATTCGTCCCGGCATTCCTTGCGGTGCTGCTCGTCGCCTCGCTCGCGGGCTTCGTGCAGTCCCGTCGCGAAGCGGACACGTACGCGTCCGCCCTTGCCGCGATCCCCGGCGGGCGCGTGGCCAGCATGGAGCCATCTGTCGCGGGTTCCGACGTTCGCGGGGCCCTTGTCATCCCGGAGAGCGGCTCGCCGTATGTGATCTTCCGCGTCCCGTCGCCACCGGCGGGCAAGGCCTGGGAAGCCTGGGTCCTGCATGGGGAGACACCGATCGCCGCGGGCGTCGCCGCGGCCGGCGGGGTGGTGACGATCATCCTCACGGCGCCGTTCACCAGTGGCGACGGCGCCGCGGTCACGCTCGAGCAGGCGGGCGGTTCGTCGACGCCGACGACGGCCCCCGTGCTCGCGCTCCCGAGGACCTAGACCGCGGTATCGCTCCGAGCGCAAAGCGGTCTCAGGCCCTTGTGACCGTAGCCTCTCCCTGCGCAGACTGCCCGAGGTAACAGCAGAGGCGCAGGCGTGGCGCACCGCTGTTCCGCGGACACAGGGGAGAGGGGCACACGTGAGTCTGACGACCGATCGTCGAGCGCAGGATCTGCTCGACTCGATCTTCCGTGTCGCGACGGAGCTCGTGCGTGGTGAGCGCGCGTCTCTGCTCCTGCGCGAGGACAACAGCGCCGACTTCGTCATCGCGCGCGCCGTTGGTCTTGCTGACGATGTCCGCCGTCGGGTCCGCATCCGCTCGGGTGTGGGCATCGTTGGACAGGTCCTGGCCTCGAAGCGACCGCTGCTCGTCCGCGGCGCCGAGGACATGCCGGGCCTGCTGAGTGGTGGCCACTACCGCTCGAGCTCCTTCGTGTCCGTGCCGGTGATGGTCGACGATGAGCCGCGCGGCGTGCTCAACTTCGCGGACCACGAGGATGGCCGGCCCTTCGAGCAGTCCGACCTCCAGACGCTCCAGATCCTAGCCGCGCACATCGGTGCGGTCCTCGTGCAGCAGGAGCAGGGCGAAGCCCTGCAGCGTCTCGCCGAGACCGATCCCGTCACCTGGCTCTTCAACCGACGTCACTTCGAGAAGCGCCTCGAGGGCGAGACGAATCGCGCCCTGCGCACCGAGCATCTGATGGCGCTGCTGATGATCGACGTCGATAAGTTCAAGACGATCAACGACCGCTTTGGTCATGCCGTCGGCGATCAGGTGCTGAAGAGCGTGGCCTCCGCGATCAGACAGGCCGTGCGTCTGTACGACGTGCCGACGCGCTACGGGGGTGATGAGTTCGCGATCATCCTGCCCGAGGCCGACACCGACGTTGCCTCACACGTCGCTCGGCGCATCTTCGAGAAGCTCGAGCTCGTGCCGGTCCCCGGCGAAATGCGTGACGCCGCGATCCCGATCGGTCTGTCGATCGGCGTCGCGACGTTCCCGCGCCCGCTCGGTGACGCGGCGTCGCTGGTCGAAGCCGCTGACGCCGCGATGTACCGCGCGAAGGGTGCTGGTGGCGGCGTGCGCGTCTGGGAGCACTCGTTCGCCGAGGGGCCGCACGGCGCGATGCGCAACGGACGCTCGCTCATCTCGCCGGCGCCGTACCTTTCGGATCCGGCGCGGCTTGCGACACGCGACCTGCAGGGCCTCGTGCCGGCGTCGCTCGCGTCGGAGTGGAACGCGGTGGTCGTGGGCCGTGACGGCCAGGTACTGACGGTCGCCATCCCTTCGCCGAGCACGGCCGCGGTCGACGCGCTCTCGAAGGCGACGGGCTTCGCGATCTATCCGGTCTTCAGCAATGCGACGGATCTCGAGGCGACACGCCGGCGGTTGACTACCCCGTAGCGCGCGGCTTCGCCTCGTCGCGGCTGACGCCGCCCTCGGATCCCTTGAACAGATAACCGACGCCCGGCACCGTTTGGATGACGTCGCGCGACTTGCCGTCTTGCGTGAGCTTGCGGCGCAGGCGGCTGACGTTCAGCTTCACGAGATCGCCACCGACATCCGCGTCATATCCCCACACACCCTCGAGGATCTCTTCCTGCGTGAGGACGCGGCCCGGGTTCGCCATGAAGTGACGGAGCAATTTGAACTCGGTGGGCGAGAGGTGCACTGGCACGTCGTTCGCCGTGACGAGATGCGTGGCCTCATCGAGGATCAGATCCCCGGTGCGGTAGGTGGATGGCGCTGGCCGGCCGCGCGTCCGCACCGACCGCCGGAGGATCGCCTTCACGCGTGCGACGAGCTCCTTCGGGCGGAACGGCTTCGTGATGTAGTCATCGGCGCCGAGCTGCAGACCGCGCAGAATGTCGCTCTCGTCCTGGCGCGCTGACAGCAGCAGCACGGCGACGTGATCGTCGACGTGGCGGATCCGTTCAAGGACGACGAAGCCGGTCAGCTTCGGCAGGTTGATGTCGAGCACGACGAGGTCCGGGTGCTCGCGGG
>JANMWW010000023.1:0-3374 GCA_031394155.1 Chloroflexota bacterium
CGCTCGAGCTCAGCAACGTGAACACGATCCCGATCACGCTCTACCCGGGTATGCGCATCGGCCAGCTGTCGTTCTTCCAGCTCAGCAGTCCCGCGCAGCGGCCGTACGGCTCGCCCGAGCTTGGCTCGAGCTATCAGGGCCAGGTCGGGCCGACGCCCTCCCGCTATCGCCTGGACCTTCCGAAGAAGTAGCCGATGCCCTTCCTCATCCTGTTCATCGAGGCGTTCATCAACGTTCTCGCCCAGGCGTTGACCGTGGCGATCTTCGCTCGCGTGCTGCTCTCGTGGATGCCGGCGAAGCTTCCGTGGGGGTTGGGGGAGTTCGTGTTCAGCGTCACCGAGCTGATACTCGCGCCGATCCGCAGGGCGTTGCCGTTCATGGGCGGCATGGACTTCTCGCCCTTCATCGCGCTTATCGGGGTCCAGATCATCGCGAGCATCCTTCTGCGGATCCTGCCGCCGACGCTGTAGTGCTCGCGCTCCGGCGCGACGGCGACCGCGTCCTCGTCACGGTCCGCGTCGGCCCGCGCGCGTCGACGAACGCCGTCGGTGGAGAGCGTGAGGGTGCGTTGCTGGTGCGCGTCACGGCTGCGCCGGCAGACGGGAAGGCCAACGCGGCCGTGATCCGTGCCCTGGCGAAGGCGCTGGACGTGCCACCGTCGGAGGTTCAGCTCGTGCGGGGCGCGACCGCGCGCACGAAGGTCGTGAGCCTGCCGGCCAGTGCGGAGGGAACTGTTCGCAGCTTGGCCAGTAGGGCTGCGCCCCCCTGGCCGCAGTAATCTCGGGCGGCAAGCCAGCGTATTGAGGGAGATGGCGCTTCAGACGAGCCTTTCCGCACTGCTGCCCCGCGCCTTCGCGCGGATGGGCCGCGTGACGTTCGCCGACGCCGTGCGCGAGCACCAGGACGAGCTGTATGGCGTGGCGCTCCGCATCCTCGGCGACCGCGATGCCGCCCACGACGCCACGAGCCGCGCGCTCTTCAAGGCGTTCCGCTCGTGGGCGAGCTACGACCAGACCAGGCCGGTGCGGCACTGGCTGCTGCGCATCGCGGCGAACGAGGCGATCTCCATCGGACGGGAGCGCACGCGCGATCGGGACCGCCGCACCAACGCGGAAGACGCGACGGGGATGCCGGACCGCACGCCGCTTCCCGACGAGTCGGTTGTGGCGCGCGAGGAGCGGGAGCGAGTGCGCCTGGCGGTCGCCGGTCTCCCCGAGCTCTACCGAGTGCCGGTCGTTCTTCGCTACTTCAGCGAGCTCTCGCTCGACGAGATCGCCGCCGTGACCGGGCGCCCCGCCTCAACCCTCGGCGTGCAGCTGCTGCGCGCGCGGGCGCTGCTGCGCACGGCCCTCGAGGCGACGCTATGAGCGAACGCCGCGACGATCTTCTGGACGAGACGGTCCTCCGCCGCGCGCTCCGGCTCGAGGCTGATGAGCGCGTTCCGCGCTTCGACGCAGGCGCGATCGCACTCGCGGCTCGGCGTGACATGCCGCGCACCGCGCTTGGTGCGGTCGGCGGTGCAGCGGTCCTCGCGGCCACGGCGTGGGGCGTTTGGACTGCGATCTTCGCGATGTTCCCGACGCTCGGCGATGCACTGATCGCGACGGCGATCGATGCCGCGGTCTCGGTCGCGAAGCTGCTGGTCCCCATCGCCACTCTTGCCGCGCAACCCGCGGTGCCACTGAGCCTCCTCGCGGCGCTCGGCGTCGCGATCCTCCATGAGCTACGCGACAGAAGGGAACATTCACATGCAGACGCGTCTTGAGCGCAGCACAACGAACAAGGTCATGGCGGGAGTGTGCGGCGGCATCGCCGAGTACCTCCAGATCGATCCCACCCTCGTCCGCGTCTTCTTCGTCATCGCGACGCTCATCACCGCGGGTCTCGGCTTCCTCGGCTACATCGTGCTGCTGGTGATGATGCCTTTGCCGGGCAAGCCGGCGCCGTTCGTCAACAACAGCGGTTGGACGGCGTCCGCCGCGGAACCGGGATCGAGCAGCGCCGAGACGACGCTGCCCACGCCTCCAGTCGTGCGCGTGGAGGACCCGATCACCGCGGAGCGCCGACGCGCGACCTTCGGGTACTTCCTCGTCGCGCTCGGTGTGGTCTTTCTCCTGGCGAATCTCGGCGCGTTCCGCATCGTGCGCTGGGATCTGGTCTGGCCGCTGGTCTTCGTCGGCGCCGGCGTGCTGCTGCTCGCGCAGCGGGTCCGTCGATGACACCGCGACGCGGCCTGATCTGGCCGCTTCTCCTCATCGCGATCGGGCTCGCATTCCTCGCGGCGAACTACGGGCTGATCGGACCCGTCTCCGTCGTGGCGCTCCTCAGCCTCTGGCCGGTGATCCTGATCATCGTCGGCATCGACATCGCGGTCGGTCGCCGCTGGCCGCTGGCAACGCTCGGCGCGGATGTCGTGATCATCGCGGCAGGCCTCGCGCTGGTGATCTCCAGCCCGGCCTCGACCGCGGGGATCTTCCCGTTCTACGTCGGCGGCCCGAGCGGGCCGGCGGCCAGCACCATCGATGTCCCTCGACTCGATGCGACGACGATGACGCTGCGCGTCTCAGCCGCCGCCGGCACCTACCAGCTCAGCGGCGGAGCCACATCGCTGGTGCGCGCCGAGAGCGACCACGATGATCTGCGGCTCAGCCGCGCGGAGCGCCCCAGTGGCCGCGCGGACGTGCGCGTCGATCACGGCCCCACCGGCAGCGGGTTCCGCTTCGGGCCGTCGGCTTCGTCGCACGTCATGGTCCAGGTCGCCAGCGACATCCCGACGTCCCTCACCGTCGATGCCGGCGCGGGTGAGTTCACGATCGACATGAGCGATATCAAGATCACCGACGCGCGCATCTCAGTGGGCGCCGCGTCGGTGCGCTTCGTCTTGCCGCATCCGACGGGCGACGTCCCGATCACACTGAGCGCGGGCGCGTCCAGCATCGTGGTCGAGGTGCCGGCCGGCGTCGAGGCGCGCATCACGAGCACGGGTGGCCTCAACTCGACGCATTTCGAGAATCAGCGCTTTTCCGGCTCCGAGACGAGCGGCTACGCGGGCGCCAAGGATCGCGTGACGATCCGCATCACCGCGGGCGTGACTTCGATCGTCGTGCGTTGATCTCATAACGACGCCTGCCTGCTGGCCAGTGGAGCGGGCATTCGGCCATACTTTCGACCGTGTCTGAGGTCGGCGAGGGGGTCACGCTCACCGCGGCTACGGCCGTCCCAGATGAGCTCGGCGCAGCCCGCGCGCTGAACAACGAGTACCTGAAGCGGCACCCCGAGGAGGTCGCGCGCTTCCTCGACGGACGCAGCGCTGCCGAAACAGTGTCGTTCATCGCGATCGCGACACCGCACGTCGCGGCGCAGGTCCTTGAGCG
>JANMWW010000041.1:0-3805 GCA_031394155.1 Chloroflexota bacterium
GCCGCAGGGCGATCGCATCACGCTTGCGGGGATGACCACCGAGATGGGCGCGAAAGCCGGCATCGTTGTTGGCACGCCCGAGGCGCCAGATTGGCTCTGGCCCGATCCGGGTGCGACGTACCTGCGCGAGGTCGTGATCGACCTGAGCACGCTCGAGCCGCAGATCGCCGTTCCGCCGCGCGTCGACCAGGTCGTCGACATCTCGGCCGCGATCGGCCAGCCCGTGGACATCGTGTTCCTCGGGTCGTGCACCAACGGCCGGCTCGTCGACATGCAGCAGGCCGCTTCTGTCCTGCGTGGGCGCCGCATCGACCCGCGCGTACGTCTCGAGGTCGTGCCGTCGTCGCGCCGGCAGTTCGAGCTCGCGATGCAGGACGGCACGATGCAGATCCTGTCCGCGGCGGGCGCGGTCATCGGCAGCAGCGGTTGCGGGCCGTGCCTCGGGCGGACCGGTGGCGTGCTCGCCGGTGAGGAAGTCTGCCTCTCGACCGCGAACCGCAACTACAAGGGCCGGATGGGCTCACCGCTGGCGAACATCTACCTCGGCTCGCCGCTCGTCGCGGCGGTCGCGGCGCTCACAGGCGTGATCGACGACCCGCGCGCGTACCTCGAAGCGTCCGAGAGCGAGCTCGATGCTCTGATCGCGCGCCGTCGTGCTGAGCGAGGCGACCGCGGCGCGGCCTCATCGCGCTCCGGCGATCGTCTCGAGGCGCTTCAGCTCGCCGCCGCGCCGCTGCACTTCTCGATGCAGGCGGCCGAGGTCGATGATTGAACGATGACGAGGAGCGCTGCTGATGCCGCGGGCATGGGTGTTCGGCGACGACCTCGACACCGACCAGATCGTGCCCGGCCGTTACGCGCCGTTCATGGTGGGGCAGGACAAGTTCCACACCTACACCTTCTGCGATGCGCGGCCTGGCTTCGCGAAGGAAGTCCAGCCCGGTGACATCCTCGTCGGCGGCGAGAACTTCGGCTGCGGCTCGTCACGGGAGTACGCGGTCGCTGCGCTCGCGAGGCTCGGCATCGGCGGGATCGTTGCGAAGAACTTCGCGCGCATCTTCTTCCGCAACTGCATCAACCTCGGGATCCCCGTGCTCGAGTCCGCAGACGCTTTCGAGCGCGTGAAGGACGGCGACGCCGTTACGCTCGACGCGGCGGCCGGAGTGCTGCGGACGCCGCGGGGGGACGCGACGCTTCGCCCGCTTGCGCCGTTCGCCCGCGAGATCCTCGATGCCGGTGGCGTTGTCGCCTATCTCGCGGCGCACGGGGACTTTCCCAGCGTCGACCTTTAAAGAGTTCAGACCGTGACCCTGCCTCCCCCTGGGTAGCGGTACATGGAGAGCACAATGATCGAGCCGAGCGCTGTCCCGAATCCGATATATCGGTCAGAGCGGAAGAACTGAGGACACACATCACCCACGTGGCGCGTGACACCACCCGCGCAGGGGTGATGGCCACGAGGTCGCGTGTCTAGATTCCACGCATGCCCTCAGCCCCTCGAGCGCTCATTGCGCTCGCTGTGCTTTCGGTCCTGGCCCTGGCGACGACCGCGGCTGGCCACGCCGCGGCAGCTTCGCATGCGGTAACGATCGCCGCGACGGATGCCGCGGCGGTCGCGACAGCGACCGCGAGCTACAGCTCGACCTCCCTCGAAGCGCTCGATGCGGGGCCCGCTGCGCCGGCGCCACCGCCGCCCGCTCCGACGGTCCAGCCTGAGGTCGCGGCGCCGATCGCCATAGCTGCCGCTCCGCCGATCGCGATACCTGCCGCTCAGCCGATCGCGAGGCCCGCAGCCCCGCCGGCGAGCTGTCCATCCGACTGGTTCTGCTACCCGCGGCTTGGGATCGCCGGACCGATCGTTCCGTATGCAGACTGCGGCGGAAAGACGGATGTCGGTGGATCGATCCGCGAGTTCACGTGTCTTGAGTCGCTCTATCTCATGGGTCACGCGTACACGAGGTTCGGCGGCATCGCGGCCTGGCGGGCCGGCGACCTCGTCACCGCGCATGGTCAGACATTCACGATCACCGGTGCGGTGACCGCCCGCAGCTGTGAGCCGGCGCCCGTGCCGCTCGCTGCCCTGTCGCTCCAGACAAGTCTGACTCCGAACGCCTGCGGCGCCGTTCTCATCGTGCAGGGCCGCTAGACCTCAGCGAGCCGGCAGCCGCACCACGACCGGGGTCGACCCTCGCGCCCATGACGAAAGCTTCTTGCCCGCCTTCCAATCCATGTACTTGCCGTCGAGGAGCTCGCGCGCCCGCTGATCCTCGCGGCCAGCGCGCACGATGCGCGCCCTTGCCGCAGCGGTGCGGGTCCTGATCTGGATGCGGACCTTGCCGTCCTTCTTGATGTTCTGCACCCAGTCCGCGCGGTCGCCGCCGCCCGAGAGCATGTAGATGAGGCCGTTCTCCAAAGCGAACCAGATCTCGATACGGTGTGGGCGCCCGCTCTTGCGTCCCGTGGTGGTGAGGTATGCGAAATCTTCGTCGGCGAGACACTCGAACATCTACGTGACGTGGACCCTGATCGGCTGCGCCGCGTTGTTCATGTAGCCGAGGTCCGTCCGCCGCTGGGCGATCGGCTGCTGCTCGCCGTCCGTATCGACGGCGTACGCGAGGATCGAGATGTCCGTGCGAACGCCGGGCTCGACGGTCATCGTCCACTCACGCCACGCATAGCGAGAGTTCGCCGGTCCGAGGTGGGCCGGGTGCCAGCTGTATCCGCCATCCGACGACAGCTCGACGAGTTTGATTGGAGCGTGGCCGCTCCACGCGCGGCCGCGCACGAGGATCGGCGCCCGCGGCACGCGCGCACCGTCGGCCGGCTCGGTGATCACCGCCCGCGGCAACATCCGCCGCACCGGCTCGTGCCCCACCACGTAGCGGTCCTTTTGAAAGAAGCCCTCAAAGGCGCTCTCGATCAGGCTGATCCTCGTGAGCCACTTGACGGATGCCACGCCGTACCACCCTGGCACGACCAGGCGCAGCGGCGCGCCGTGCTCGGAGGGAAGCGGCTCCCCGTTCATCTCGAACGCCACGAGCACGTCGCCCCTCAGGGCGTCGGCGATCGGGAGCGAGCGCTCGAACGAGATATCGCGTCCCAGGTCCTTCGGCGTCCCATGGTCGGCACCGACGAACAACACCTCGACCGCGCTCGCGCGTGGCGATACGGCGGCCAGCACGTGACGAAGCGCGACGCCCGTCCACTCCGCGGTACTGACCGCGCCGAGTCGCCACTGCTCGCCCGGAGCGGGCGGCTCGAGGAAGGCGCGCCCGTTGCCCGCGCACTCGAGCGTGACCGCGAGCGTGCGCTGCGACATCGCACGAAGCTCGGCCAAAGTGAATCGCCGCGGTTTGTCGACCGCACCATCGACGGCGAGCTGCGCGGGCGCGTGCGGGATGGGGAAGTGATCGCGGACGTAATGCGCGGCATTGGGCGTGATCAGACTCCGCTGCCGATCCAGTCGAGTCTCCGCGTTGAGCGGGTCGCGGCTGAGATAGACGAGCTCGTCGTCAGCCACGTTGCACCGTCTCCGTGAAGCTCTCGCGGACCCAGTCGGCGACCGTCGCGGCCATCTGTGCGCGCGACTTGTTCGGTTCGAAGTCGTGATCGCCGCCCTCGATGATGACCAGCCTATTCGTCACGCGCGCCTGAAGCAGGACCGCGCGATAGCGCTCGGCGTTGTCGATCGGGACCTGGGTATCACGGGAGCCCCAGATGAGCAGCACGCGGGCGCGCGACCGCGAGAGCTCGGCGACGGGTTTCCACTTCCCATCGTTCGTCCATGCGCTGAAGTGCGGCTGTG
>JANMWW010000052.1:0-10723 GCA_031394155.1 Chloroflexota bacterium
AGGCCACCACGAGCGTCTTCCCGCTCGCGCTGGGCGGCGGAGTCTTGATCGCAAGCCGGATCACGAGCACGTCGCCTTCGCGGGTCACGGTCAGGTCATCGGGCATGGCAGCCTCCCCCTTCTCTGGGTCCATCATCGCGCGGCGGCTTGCCGTCGTTGCGCTGGACCGCGTCGCGGACATCGTCACTCGAATCTCATCCGGGCTACCGTTCTAAGACTGACGGACGTCGTTGACACCGGCGTCTCCCATCGGATACCTCCTCAGCAAGCCCGGCCCGGCATGAGCGAGCCCGCCACGGCCTGAGCGCCGTCGCGCTCTGTCAGCGAACTGTCAGACAAGGCCTGCCCGTGTCAGGGCGCCGTCAGCGCGCCTCTCTAGCCTCGCTAGTGGAGGTGACCAGACCATGACGCCGAGAAAGACGCGCTCTCCCCGATACGCGGGCATCGTCGCGATGGCCTTTGTTGGCCTACTCGCCTCCGCCTGCGCCACCGCCGCGGCACAGAGTCCCTCTGACACGCCCGCGAAAGCGGCCCCCGCCGCGAGCGCTCAGGCCACCCACCTGCACACCGCGACGACGCCGAGCCAGGCCGCCGCCGCGACCGAAGTGGCTCCCGCCACGACAACCGCCGAGGCCACGGCGACCGCCGCCGCACCAACGGCGCCAACGACGGCTGCGCCCACCGTCGCCCCGTCGGTGCAGACCGCGCCGCCGGCCACGTCCGCCCCCACGACACAGCCCGTGTCCGGATCCGTCGCGGTCACGCTCACAGACGTTGCGATCAGGCCCGATCGCTCGTCCACCGCGGCCGGGACCGTGACGTTCGTGGTCAGGAACGTCGGAACGGGGATCCATCAGCTCGTGGTCCTACGGACCAACATCCCACAAGGTCAGATCCCGGCGAATCCTGCGCAACCCGGCACGGTGACCGAACCGGGATTTGTCGCACAGACCCCGAACATCAATCCGGGCGCGACCGCATCGCTCACCCTGACGCTCGGGGCCGGCAGCTACGTGCTCATCTGCAACCAGCCCGCGCACTACCTCATCGGAATGCACGTGGCATTCACGATCAACTAATGGAGGAACGAAAGATGCGACGCCTGTTGAGCTTCGCGACCGGAGCGATCATTGCGCTCGCCGCGGCGACCGCCTCGCCGGCCGCGGCGGAAACACCCGCGACTCCCGCGACTCCCGCGACCCATGTGGCCGTGACCCTCAAGGAGATGGCCATCGTGCTTAGCGTCGCGACCATCCCGGCCGGTCCGGTCGTGTTCGACATCACCAACACCGGCGCGGTCGAGCACGAGCTCGTCATTCTCAAGACCTCCATCGGCGAAGGCGCTCTGCCTGCCAACGACAAGGAGGTCGGGAAGGCTGCCGAGGTCGGGCACGTCGACGAGATCGACCCGGTCGCGGTCGGGGCCACCGTCTCGCTGTCGGTGACGCTGGGTCCGGGCAATTACGTGCTGGTCTGCAACAAGCCTGGCCACCACGCCGCCGGTATGCACGCGACCCTGACGGTGACCACGCCAGTCGCCGTGACCCTCAAGGAAATGTCCATCGGACTCACGCAGAAGTTCGCCCTCGCCGGGCCCGTGACGTTCACCGTGACGAACTCTGGCTCCGCGGTGCACGAGCTCGTCGTCCTGAAGACCGACATCGCCGAAGGTGCCATCCCGGCGCGTGCCGACGACCCGAGCAAGGCTCAGGAGCCAGGGAACGTGGGCGAATCCGGAGACATGGATGCGGGGATGACCGCCAGCGTCTCGTTCACGCTCGAGGCAGGGAAGTACGTCCTCATCTGCAACCAGCCCGGCCACTATGCCGCCGGAATGCATATCGCATTCACCGTCCTGCCGAAGCTTTCACCGGCCGTCGCAGCCGCCATCGATGAAGCGCACTGGCGCGGCGGCGTCGGGGATCTCGCGGACGAGGAGGCGATGGTCAACGTGAACGCTCTCCTCACGGCACAGGGCATCACCGTGACCGATGCCGATCGGGCGGCGATCGCCTCTGGCCTGGTACCACGCGCCGTCGCTTCCGGCGGCTCGCTCGTCTATTAGCTCTTCCGCACATCACAGGAGAAGCCCGGTCGAGTGACCGGGCTTCTCTGCTGTTGCGGACCGTGATGAGGAGCGCCGGCAGATGAATCGTTTCCTGGTGTTGGCGCGCGTCCCAAGCGCTGCTCTATCGTGGCGCGATGCCCACGACCGCGTCGTACGGGTCTTGGCGCTCGCCGATCACCGCGGACGTCCTGACCGCCGGCAGCATCGGCTTCTCCTATCTCGCCACGACAGACCGAACGCTGTACTGGGTGGAGGGCCGGCCTCATGAAGGCGGCCGCGCCGTCCTAGTGCGTTGCACCGCCGACGGGCGGATCAAGGACGTGATGCCGCCCGGGTTCAATGCACGCACGCGTGTCCACGAGTACGGCGGGGGCGCGGTCGCGGTGCGTGGGATGACCGCGGTGTTCGCGAACTTCGCCGACCAGCGCCTGTATCGGATCGATGGGGAAGGCAGTCCCGTCGCGATCACCATCGAGCCGCCGGTAAAGGCATCACATCGCTACGCCGATGGCGAGATCGGTCAGGCGCGGATGATCTGCGTGCGGGAGCGGCACGAGGCAGATGGGGTGGTCAACGAGATCGTCGCACTTCCACTCGATGGCTCAGCGGCACCGCGCGTGCTCGCAACGGGCCACGACTTCTTCTCCACGCCGCGGATCTCGCCGGATGGCCGCCAGCTGGCGTGGCGCGCGTGGGATCACCCGAACATGCCATGGGACGGTTCGGAGATCTTCGTGGCCGAGCTCCGCGGCGACGGCACGCTCTCCGACGCGACCCGTGTCGCGGGTGGGCCCGAGGAGGCCGTACTCCAACCAGCCTGGAGTCCCGATGGAACACTCCACTTCGTCTCGGATCGCACTGGCTGGTGGAACCTGTATCAGGCGAAGCGTGGAGCGATCGAGGCGCTCGCGCCGATGGAGGCGGAGTTCGGCCTCGCGGAATGGACCCTCGGCCAGTCCGTGTACGCGTTCCTCGGCGACGGGAGGATCGTGTGCTTTTTCACGCGTGATGGCCGGCGGCGGCTCGCGATCCTCGACCCGGCAACGCGACGCGTGCTCGAGCTCGCGCCGGACCTCAGCTTCATCTCACATCCGAGTCCGCTCGGCGATCGGATCGCGTTCATCGGCGGCGGCGAGACCGAGCCGGAAAGCGTCATGCTGCTCGATCCGTCGACCGGGTCGCGCGAGGTACTCCGCACGAGCCTGCGCGAGCCGATCGATCCGGACGTCATCTCTCTCGCGCGACCTCTCGAGTTCCCCACTGAACACGGGCGCACCGCTCACGCGCTGTTCTATGAGCCCCGGAACCCGAACTTCGTTGCGCCCGCAGGCGACCTGCCTCCGCTCCTCGTGCTGAGCCACGGCGGGCCGACCGGCATGGCGCTCAGCGACCTGAATCCCTCGATCCAGTTCTGGACCAGCCGCGGCTTCGCGGTCGTGAATGTCAACTACGGCGGCAGCACCGGATACGGCCGGGAATACCGCGAACGGCTAAACGGACAATGGGGTGTGGTCGACCTCCAGGATTGCGTGAACGCGGCGCGGCATCTCGCGAGCTCGGGGAAGGTCGACCCGCGACGTCTTGCCATCCGTGGCGGCAGCGCCGGTGGCTATACCACGCTGTGCGCGCTTGTCTTCACCGACGTATTCGCGGTCGGCGCGAGCTACTTCGGCATCGCTGACATCGCCGCGCTCGCAAAAGACATGCATAAATTCGAGTCGCGATATTTCGATCGGCTGGTCGGACCGTATCCCCAGGCGGAGGAGATCTATCACCAGCGGTCGCCAGTGCACTATTTTGACCGACTCGAACGGCCGATGATCGTGTTCCAGGGGCTCGACGATCCCGTCGTGCCCATCGCTCAGGCCGAGATGCTCGTCGACGCGCTCCGCAAGAAGGGAATCCCCTATGCGTATCTGACTTTCGCCGGCGAGGGACATGGCTTCCGCAAGGCGGAGACGATCAAACGTGCGACGGAGGCCGAGCTCGCGTTCTACTCGGCGATCCTGGGCTTTCCGCTCGGCGAGCCGGTCGAACCGCTACGGATCGAAAACTTCGCGGGTTAGGTTGGGCCGCGCGGTCAGTCCTCAGCTCACCGCTTTCTTCACGATCGCGCCGATCCTTGCCTCTTCGGCGGCGGTCAGCTCCTTCAGCGCGAAGGCGGTCGGCCACATGGCGCCTTCGTCGAGGTTCGCCTCGTCGCTGAAGCCGAACGTCGCATACCTCGTCTTGAACCTCTGCGCGCTTTGGAAGAAGCAGACGACCTTGCCGTCCTTGGCATAGGCGGGCATCCCGTACCAGAGTTTCAGCGAGAGCACTGGCGCGCTGGCTTTGATGATGGCCTGGAGCCGCTTGCCAATGGCGCCGGTGCAGGCATCGAGGCGATCTTCTCGCGCGCCCGGCATTTCGCACGTGGCCCACATCCCCGGTTTGATCCGCGTCGCGCGCAGCCTAGCGGGTGCGATCGTCGCCGGCGATAGACTCGCGGCCGTGCGTGCGTCCAACGATCGTCTCCGTGTCGCCGTTCTCGGCGCGGGCGCATGGGCGAAGTTCGCGCATATTCCGGGATGGCAGCGCGATCCGCGGGTCGAAGTCGTCGCGATCTGCGACGTCGTCAAGGAGCGAGCCGAGGAATTCGCGGCGCATTTCAAGATCCCGACGGCGACCGACGACTGGCAGAGCGTCGTCGCTCGGTCCGACATCGACATCATCGACGCGTGCACGCCGTCGGCGACGCACTTCGAGCTGTCGTGGGCGGCGCTTGAGTCGGGAAAGCATGTCCTCTGCGAGAAGCCGGTGGCCTACGATTTTCGCGAGACAGTTCGCGCCGCCGATCTCGCCGACAGCAAGGGCCTGAAAACGAAGCTGGGCTTCACTTTTCGCTACAGCCCGGGAGTGCAGTTCGCCAAGTCCCTGATCGACGACGGATTCGTCGGTCGTCCCTTCATCTTCAACGGCTACGAGCAGAACTCGCAGTGGCTCGATCCTCAGACACCGCTCCGCCAGGTCGATCCGAAGGCCGACCAAGACAAGCTCCAAACGTCGTCGCTCGAGGGCTATGGCGCACCGATCATCGACATCGGACGGTGGTGGGTCGGCGCCGACTACGCGCGGGTCGTCGGGATCATGAAGAACTTCATACCCGAGCGGATGGTCCGCGCGACCGGTCGGATGATGCGGATGAACATCGACGACGGCGACGTGTACATCAGCGAATTCGGCAATGGCGCGATCGGATCTGTGCAGACCAGCTTCGTCACCATCGGCAATTATCCGGGCATCGAGGCGCGCATCTACGGCGAAAAAGGCGCGATCATCTGCCGGCTGGTCGAAGAGTTCGGGATCGCCGAGACCATCAAGATCGCGCGTCCGGACGACGTCGAGTTCAAGGAGCAGGAGATCCCGAAGCGCTTCTATCCCCCGGGCGGCGATCCACGCGAGTCCTGGCGCTCGCTGTTCTACGCGAACCTCATCCGCGACTTCGTCGACGAGATCCGCGACGGAGGTCCGCGCAACCAGGGGAACTTCCGCGACGGTGCCGCGGTACAAGAGGTCATCAACGCCGTCGAGCGCTCGCATCACGAGCGGCGCTGGGTCCCGCTTCCGCTCGAGCAATAGCGCTACCGCTTTGGATGATCGCGACGCGACCGCCTGGCTCGACGGCTTCTTCGCTGCCTATTACCGGCGGCGGCCGGTCAACGCCACGTTCATCGGCATCCACGACCACGACGCCATGCTTCCCGACCTGTCTGAGCGTGCCGTGGCGGAGACCATCGTGGAGATCGAGGGTCAGCTCGGGGCGGTGCGCGCGCTTCCGAGGGAGCGGCTCGACCGGGCGCAGTCCATCGACCTTACCGTCGCTGAGGGCTTTCTCGAGATCCAGCTGTGGGAATACCGTGCGACGCATTTCCATCGCGGCAATCCTTCCTTCTATACCGGCGAGGCGATCTTCGGTGTCCTCTCGCAATTCTTGGTGCGCTCCGCTCCGCTGGCAGAACGCGTCGCGGCCGCGACCGCTCGGATGCAGGCCATCCCCGAGCTGCTCGCGCAGGCACGGGCGAATGTTCGCGCCGCCCCAGTGGCGTGGTCGGAGCGCGCCGTGCGCGAGTGTGCGGGTGCGATCGCCTTCCTCACCGGCGGCGTAGCGGCGCTCCAGCGCGACGAGGGCATCGACGTGCCCGCGTTCGCCGCGGCCGCGCGCACGGCGGCCGCGGCATTCGAGGCGTTCCGCTCGCATCTGACGGATGCGCTGATGACACAGGACACCGGCAAATACGCGTGCGGCGCGGAGGCGTTCGCGCTGCTGCTGCGCCGGGGCCACTTCATCGAACGCGCCGCGGACGAGATCGCCCGCTGGGCGGAGGACGAGATGCGCGAGGCGGAAGCCGACCTCGCGGCGCACGCCCCGGCCGCCAGCGCCTCGACCTGGCGCGAAGCGCTTGCGGGTCTTGCCGATCACCACGCCACGGCCGGCGGCTACTACCGGCGCTTCGATGAGGTCCGCGACACGTGCCGCAGCGAGGTCGAGCGTCGCCGCCTCCTGACGTGGATCGATTGGCCGCTGCGCTTCGTGCCCCAACCAGCGTGGGCGCGCGAAGCGGCTCCGTTCCTCTACTTCCTGCCATATCGATCGCCGCCGTCGTTCCATCCAGCGACGCCTCACGAGTATTTCGTCGCTCCGCTCGATGCAGCGATGCCCGCCGAACGGGCCGAGCGGACCCTGCGCGAGCAGAACGACAGCGTGATCAAGCTCAATCATGTGGTGCACCACGGGACCGTGGGTCACCACTTCCAGAACTGGCACGCCTCGCGTGCGGCCTCGCGCATCGGACGTGTCGCGGCCGTCGACTGCGCATCGCGGCTGGCCTTCTTCTGCGCTGGCACGATGGCCGAGGGCTGGGCGACCTACGCGACGCAGCTCCTCGCGGAGACCGACCTTTGCACACCGCTCGAGCGAACCTCCGCTCGGCACGGCCGGCTGCGCGCCGCGGCGCGCGCGTTCGTCGACATCCGTCTCCACGAGGGCCGGCTCTCGCTCGATGACGCCACGCGTCTCTACGAGCAGCGCGTCGGCATGTCGTCCGCCGCGGCGCGGGCCGAGGCCGTGAAGAACAGCATGTTCCCCGGCGCAGCGCTCATCTACCTCGCCGGCTCGGACCTCATCCGTCAGCTGCGAGCGCGGACGTCGGCACACGAGGGGAGCGGATTCGATCTCCGAGCTTTCCATGACCGATTGCTCGCCCAGGGCTCGCTGCCGATCGCGCTCATCACGCCGGAGATGTTGGCTACCGACACGCCGGCGGGCCGGGCGGCAGGGCCAGCTGGCGCCTGAAGTGGCGATTGTTTACAGTTCCGCCCCGTGGTGAGGGTGGGTCTGCGCGCCGTCGATTCGCCGACACTCGACCTCGAGGTCCTCGACCGGCTCCGTGACGCGATCGTCCAGGGGGAGATCCCGCCAGGTCGCCGGATCAATCAGCTGCGCACCGCGCGGCATCTCGGCGTCAGCCGCGGTCCGGTCCGCGCGGCCATGGCCATGCTGGCGCAGGAAGGCCTTGTCGAGAACGTGCCGCGTCGCGGCAGCTTCACGACGGCGCTGGACCGCTCCACCGTCATCGATGTGTACGGGGTCCGCGAGGCGCTCGAGTCTTTCGCCGCGGCGGAGGCGGCATCGCGAGCGACGCCGGAGGCGGTTGACGACCTCGAGCGAAGGATCGAACGAATGCGCGCCCTGGCGACGCGCAAGGACGTGCGGCGTCTCGTGAACGCCGACCTGGAGTTCCACCGGCGCGTGGTCGAGCTCTCCGGCAATCGCCAGATCGTGTACCTGTGGACGATCACCGAGGTGAACATCCGTCGGATCCTGCTCTTCCGCCAGAACGCGCTCACCACCCTCCGCGACGTCCCTGAGTCGCATCTGCCGACCATCAGCGCGCTGCGCCGTCACCAGCCTGTCGCCGCGGCGCAGACGCTGCGCACCCATATTCAGGAAGCCCGCGCCGACCTCGTCGAGCATTGGCCCGACCACGCCGAAGATGCCGCACCAAGAAGGGAAGAAAGATGAACCGCTCCGCTCGTCACCTGCGCCTGCCTGCCGTGTTGCTCGCCGCGCTCGCGATCGTTGCCGCCGCCTGCAGCCCTGCGCAGTCGACGCCACCGAGCGCCAGCCAGGGGCCGACACCCGGTGGCACCTTGATCTACGGGCTCGCGACCAAGTTCGACACGCTCGATCCGACGGTGACGACGTTCTCGGTCATCGGCAAGATCGGCTATCACGTGTTCGACCCGCTCGTGTGGCAGAGCACCGCCGGCAAGTACGAAGCCGGGCTCGCCGAGTCGTGGCAGATCTCGCCCGATGCGATGACCTACACGTTCAAGCTTCGCAAGGACGTGAAGTTCCACGACGGCACGCCCTTCAACGCGCAGGCCGTGAAATTCACGTTCGATCGCATCGTCGATCCAGCGACGAAGTCGCAGCTCGGCATCTCTCTTCTCGGTCCGTACGACGGCACCGACGTCATTGACGACTCGACCGTGCGCGTCCGCTTCAAGACGCCGTACGCGCCGTTCCTCGATTCGGTCTCCGTGCCGTACCTCGCGCCGATCTCACCGGACGCTGTGCGAAAGGCGGGCAAGGACTTCGGCAGCACCGCGCTCGTCGGCACCGGTCCGTTCAAGTTCGCGTCGTACAGCGCCGACTCCGAGGTCGTTCTCGTTCGCAACGATGACTACAAGTGGGGCCCCGCGTTCCTCAAGAGCCGCGGTGCCGCCTACCTGGACAAGATCATCTGGCGGATCATCCCTGAATCCACGACGCGCATCGCCACCGCCGAATCTGGCGAGCTCACGTTCGTCGAGGACGTGCCGACGCAGGACTACCAGCGCGTGAAGTCATCCGGCAAGCTGACCGTCCTCGATCCGCTCCAAGCGGGATCCGGGTGGTCGATGATGATGAATGTCGAGAACCCGCCGCTCGATGACGTGCGCGTGCGCCGCGCGATCGAGTGGGCCATCGACAAGAACGCGATGAACCAGACCGTCTGGAATGGCGTCTTCAAGCCCGCGTGCAGCCCACTTACGCCGAACGTCCTCGGGTATGACGCAAAGATGTGCGACAAGTACAAGTACGACGCGGCGAAGGCGGGGTCACTCCTCGACGAGGCCGGTTGGCGTTTGAACGCGGCCACCGGAGTACGCGAGAAGGGCGGCGTCCCGCTGAAGCTTGGCCTCTACTTCCGCTCGGACTCCGACAACTCGCGCAACATGGCCACGTTCGTCCAGAGCAATCTGAAGCCCGCGGGCGTCCAGGTCGACCTGCAGGGCCTCGCGCGAGCCGGCTACTTCGACGCGGTGCGCACCGGGAAGCACCACATGCAGTTCTGGTGGGAGTCGCACGGCGACCCCGACGTGCTGCGCATCCTCGTGCACTCGAGCAACGCGGATGGCGGCACGAACCGCAACCGCTACAAGAATGCGGAGATGGACAAGCTCATCGACGATGCCGCGGCGCAGACCGATGTCGAGAAGCGCAAGGCGTTGTACTCGCAGATCCAGAACAAGCTCCTCGACGAGGCGGTGATGGTGTTCTTCGCCGATCCGCTGTCGATCTTCGCCTTCCAAAAGACGCTGCAGGGCGTGAGCGTGGACTGGTCGGGCAACTACCCGTTCTTCCACACGGCCTACCTGCAGAAGCCGTGACCGTGGGGAGCGGCGAAAAGGCGACGACGATGTGATCGTCTTCATCCAGCAGCGTCTGCTGCTCGCGATCCCGACGGTGTTCGCCGTCTCGGCCGCGGTCTTCTTGATGCTGCACCTCATCCCAGGCGATCCGGCGTCGATCTATCTCGGTGACAACCTCGCGACGCCGGAGCGCCTGGAGGTGATCCGCCATGACATGGGCCTGGACCGGCCGATCCACGTCCAGTACCTCGACTTCCTCGGGCGTGCACTGCAGGGCGACCTCGGCCGCTCGTTGCAGAACGGGCGGCCGGTGGCGTTGGAACTGGGTGAGCGGCTGCCGCGCACGGCCGAGCTCGCCGCCGCCGCGTTCCTCGTCAGCGTGCTGTTCGGCGTCTCTTTGGGCATCCTCTCGGCGCTGCGCCACAACACCTGGGTGGACACCTTTGCCATGCTCGTCGCGCTCGTCGGTGTGTCGATGCCGATCTTCTGGCTGGGGCTGCTGGCGATCCTGGTCTTTTCGATCCAATTGAGCTGGTTCCCGGTGACCGGCCAGCAGGGCATCGTGAGCCTCGTCCTCCCCGCGACGGTCCTTGGGATCGTTTCATCCGCGACGCTCGCGCGTTTGGTGCGCTCGAGCATGCTCGAGGTCCTTGGCCACGAGTACGTCACCACCGCTCGCGCGAAGGGCCTGAGAGAGCGCGTCGTCATCCGGCGGCATGCGTTCAAGAACGCGCTCATACCGGTCGCCACGGTCCTCGGACTCGAGATCGGCAGCCTCCTCAGCGGGACCGTCATCACCGAGACCGTGTTCGCGCGGCCGGGCATCGGGAAGCTGATCGTCGACTCGATCCAGAGCAAGGACTTCACGGTCGTTCAGGGCGGGGTGCTCTTCTTCGCGGTGGTGTACGTCGTCGTCAACCAGGCGGTCGACGTCTCGAATGAGTTCCTAGACCCCCGCATCCCACACTCTAGATCGCC
>JANMWW010000069.1:0-3314 GCA_031394155.1 Chloroflexota bacterium
CTTCGCGCGCTTGTCATCCCGTTCCATGAACATCAGAAACTCTGAGAGGTACGCCGCATAGCGTGGCACCGTCCGTTCGCCGCGACCTTTATCTCGCAGTTCCTGCAGATGGACGATCACGAAGCTGCGGAGGGGGCTCGAAGGCTTGAGCTCTCGCGGATCGATGTACTCGGACGAGACGAGAGCGTGCCAGGTCCCACCCAAATCACGTGCTATCTTCATTCCTGTAGGTTATGCCATAGGTGCATTGGAGGTGTCAATCCCAACATCGAGCACTCCCCTTAGACGTCGGAACGTATCGACGGCCGACGCTGTAGACACGCTGTGATGCGTACCCATTTGATCGCCGTCGTCTTGGCGATGATCGCGTGCTCGGCACCCGTGGCGTTACCGCCTGCGTCCACAGCGGGAACGCCAGAGCGACGCGCATCGGCCGAGACCACCCTTCCGCCAGAGTTCCGAGCAGCCAGCGGCTGGAATTACCTTCCGGCCCCGATCGCTACTCGCACGAGCACGGGGCCGTGTGGTCAAGCGCCCGCGAAGCTGAATTCTCGTATCGACCCTCCCGTTGAGGAGTCACGCGGGCGCTGGCGCTTCACGGGCTGCGTCTCTTCCGAAGGAACTTCATTGACCAAGGTGTTCATCGAGCTGACCTTCCCGGACGGCACCAAGTGGCGCGCCGCGATCGCTGACAGGACGCCGCCCGATCGCGAATATGGTTACGAGGTGATCGTGCTGCGTGACGACATTCTGGGAGTGACCGCACTGCTCTACGCCGTCACGCCGTGACCTCACAAAGTGGACGAAGGATGCAAGTCTGGGATGGTGCATCCGCAGCATAGTTCGGTCGGCGCGCCCCTTCCCCTGGCCTAAGGGCGGCCGTCGGACGTCGTCTGCGGCAGCGTCACCAAACCCGGGTCGCCCGCGCCGTCGCGCTGCGTGGCTGATAGAGCACGGCACCGATCGAACGACCGATGACGAGGTCCGCGCGCGTCGTTTTCACGCTCCCATCACTCGCGCCGTACTCCACGTACGCGGAGAAGTCGATCCGCTTGAGAACCGTGGAGCCGGACCGGATGTGCGCCTCGAGGACCATGCCGGTGGCGTCGATCTCCCGAATGACGCCGTTGATGCGGTCGATGTTCGCCCAAACGTAACGAGCTACGAACGGCGATCCTGCGGTCCCAGTCACGAATAGGTCGTCACCCACCTCGAGCGCGGTCGCCGGGACGGACGTCTCCTTCCACACATCGAGAACCAGCGCGAGGTCTACCGCGGTCTCACGACCTTCTGATTCGACCATCACACCCGTTGGAGCCACCCGGACCACCCGGCCACCAATCGAGTTGGGACTCGGATTGAATGCTGGACTCGCGGTCGTTGTGGGCGAGGCCAAGACGGTTCGTGACTGTTCACCCAACGAATTCGACCCAGAGGCCGGAACAGGTTGCCCGCAGGCAACGATCGAGGCCACCACGGCCAGGAACACGGTCGCTGACCTACTCCACCGCATGGCGTAGTTATCGCACTCGTCATGGTTCGCCGCGTCAGAGTTTCGTGGAGCCAACTCTTACGTTGAAGGTCTTTCCTGCGAGTTTGGCGCGCGCCATTTCCGTAGGAACAGAGACGACCGCCCGGCGTCGACGCGCCGGGCGCTCGTCGTTATGGCCTGAACTCCCAGCTCAGTTCCCTCCGGCCGTGACCTGCACGACCGCTTTCTTGTAGCTGGCGCCGTTGATGTCGGTGCCCGAGGACTTGAGCGCGTCGGCCGCCTTCTTCGCGAGGTCGGTCCGGTACGGCGTGCCAGCGGGATTGCCCTTGAGGATCTGGTACGTCGTAGAGATGCTGACCGTCTGATCCCACGCCGCCTTGTCCATCGCGCCGATGCCAGCGGGTGACGGCCAGATCAGCGCGTTGATCTCGTTCAGCTGCCAGGTCATGTGACCAGTTCCAAGGGTCGTGCCGGCCTTGAGCACCACGTCAACGCACTCCTTCTGGCTATCGCGGCAGAAGGCCCAGCCTTTGAACGAAGCTTGGAGGAACTTCGACGCGATGTCCTCGTTCCCCGACTTCGCCAGCCATGACTCTCGAGCGAAGATGTGGTCCTGCAGCATGGCCGTGCCGACCTTGTTGAAGTCGATGACATTGAGCTCCTCAGGCTTGTAGAGGACCCCGGTCTTCGGGTTCTTCTGCTCGAGCACCTGCGCGTACTCGTTGTAGATCATGGCCTGAGCCGCATCGACTTCCCCATTGATCAACAGGGACATGTCGAAGGGCTGCTTCACGATGGTGACGTCGCTCGCCTTAGTGGGGTCGATGCCGGCCTTGCGCATCGCGGCGTAGAGCTCGGGTTCGTTGCCGAAGCCCCACGTTCCGACCTTCTTCCCCTTCCACTGCTCTGGGGCGGTGATGTTCTTATCCTTGAAGGAGACCTCGAGGGTGCCCGAGCGCTGGAACACCTGGGCGATGTTCACGAGGTCCGCGCCCGCCTCACGCGACGCAAGGACCTTCGGCACCCACGCGATGCCGAACTCCGCGCCGTCGGACGCGACGACTTGCTGCGGAACGATGTCCGGCCCGCCGAGCTTGATCTCCACGTCGAGCCCGACGTCCTTGTAATAGCCCTTCGCGACCGCGGCGTAATACCCCGCGAATTGGGCCTGCGCGACCCACTGCAGCTGCAGCCGCACCTTGGTGAGACCTCCCCCACCTCCAGGGGTGCCTCCCGCGCCGCATGCCGCCGCGACCAACAGCACCACGACCGCGACACCCAGCCCGCCTCGGAACCCTCGCATCAACTTCCTCCCCGCGTCGATTTCGCTACGAGGCGTCCCTGCTCCCCGAGGAAGCGTGCCATGGGATCGCGACGCGCTCGATCGCGAGGATGATAAGGAAAAAGACAATGCTCACGGCCGTCGCGACGATGATCGCGGCCCAGGCATTCGCGAAGCGGAAAAAGGCGGCTTCCGTGATGATGAATTGCCCGAGGACCGACTGCGCTCCGCCGAAGTACTCGGCCACGATCGCACCGATCAGGGACAGCGTCGCGCTCACTTTCAGCGCCGTGAAGATGTACGGGAGCGCGTTCGGGAGCCGCACCTTGGCGAAGATCTCGCGCTCGGTCGCGGCGTACGACCGCATGAGCTCGAGGGATGATTGGTCGACGAGTGTCAGGCCGCGCAGCGTGTTGATCATGATCGGGAAGAACACGAGCACTGCGACCACCATCATCTTCGAGAGCGGGTTCAGGATCCCGAACCAGTTGTTCATGATCGGCGCGAACGCGATGATCGGCACGGAGTTCGCCGCGATCG
>JANMWW010000124.1:0-9882 GCA_031394155.1 Chloroflexota bacterium
CTCGGTCGCCGCGCAAGGCGGCTGGCTCAAGCCGAATGGCACGATCGATCGTGCCGACCGCGTCTTCTGGGTCGACTCCGCCGGCGCCGCCCTCGGTGGCGCCTTCGGCACCTCGAGCAACACGACCTACATCGAATCCGGTGCGGGCGTTGCGGAGGGTGCGAAGACGGGACTCGCCAGCCTTGTGACGGCAGTCCTGTTCCTGCTTTCGATCTTCCTCGCGAGCATCGCGGGCATCGTGCCGCAGCAGGCGACCGCCCCCGTGCTCATGCTCGTCGGATGGTTCATGTTCAAACCGATCTTGGACCTGAACAAGCTCGGCGACGTGGACTTCGCGACAGGCTTCGCGGTGCTGCTCACCGTCTTCGTGATGCCGCTCACGTACTCGATCACCAACGGCATCGGCGCTGGCTTCGTCACCTACGTTCTGCTCAAGACAGCCAGCGGAAAGATGAGCGAGGTCAGCCGACCGATGCTTTTCGCGGCCATCGCCTTCGCGATCTACTTCGCCGATCCGTGGATCCGCCAGTTCGTGAAGTAGCGCTACTCGTCCGCGTCCGGCACCTTGCGAGAGGCCTCGCCCACTTGGGCGGGGCCTCTCTCATTGAGTGAGCGGATCCCGCGGACGAGGCCGAAGCAGCCGGACAGCATCATCGCGCCGTGCGGCGCGGCGAAGTACCAGCCGAGCGGCTTCGCCATCGCGCGGTTCGGGCCGGTCACGGCGACGAATTCGAACGGACTGGCGTCGTGGTACGAGTCGAGGACCAGCGCGCCGTGCCCGTCGTCGTCGAAGACTTCATCGTGCGTGATCGTGCCTTCGATCAGTCCCGTCACGAGGCGCTCGAGCTTCTGCGTCGTCATGGACTCGGTGTGATGCTCCATCACGCCGAAGAGCTCTTCGCCGCGGACGAGAAGCGCGAGCGTGTGTTGATTCCCGATGTTGACGATGCACGCGCCCCGCTCGGCTTCTGCGGCGACGCGCTCATCTTCCAAGGCGCCGAGCACGGCGACGGGTCCTGTGTCGGCGACGATCGCGCCGGGCGCGTCGTCCTGGATCGCGAGCAGCCGAGTCATGTACTCCGGTGGCCTCGCCCAGATGTGATCGGCCAGCGTGCTCCCCGGCACGAGGAAGCGGCGCCAGTGCTCGAAACGGAAGATGCGGTTCGAGGACTTTGGCGAGAAGCCGTGGTCCTGCGCGGCTACCGCGATGGTCTGGGGGATCGTGACTTCATATGTGCCGAGGACCTTCGCGAGCTTCGCGAGATCGAGGTCGCGCAGCTCGATGGAGACCGCGTTCGCAGTCGCGCGATCGGCGATCTGGACGCCGCGGCGGGTGAGGAGATCGAGATCGTCGTGGATAGTGCGCGCAGCGCGCTCGGTCGCGTACACGGCGAGGCCGGCTTCGAGATGCTTCCAGACCGCATTCGTCGTGTGGTAGCCGCCCATCAGGTTGCCGTGGAGGAACACGGGCTCGCCCGCGCGCCGGGCGCTTTCGATGCGACGGCCCACGAGCGATGTCGCGGATGGGAGCACGAGCTGAACGGCGTTCTCGATCGGCTGCGCCGGATCGTGGACGAGCACGTCCATTGTGCCGGCGCCGATGTCGATCGCGAGGATGCGCTCGTCAGCCACGGGGCGATTATCGCGCCGCGGCAGCGGGCAGCCTCACGGTAAACTGAGCACGACCAATGACCTCCGGGGAGGTCGCATAGTGGTCGAGTGCGGAGGTTTGCTAAACCTCTGAGCCGGGTTTCTGGCTCCGCGGGTTCGAATCCCGCCCTCCCCGCCCGATCCGTCACGGCGCGTCCGATCCATCGATGCGATGGACTCAGAGACGCGTCTTGCTTGGGCCGCCGGCCTGTTGACGGCGAGGGATCGACGTCGACGTACCTTCCGCAAGAGCGCCACACTCGCCGTCGCCAGATGCAGGTGCCGTCGTCCTCGTCACGGTCTTCGCGACTCTATCGGCGATCGCCGACCTCTCGCGGCCTCGCGCGCTCTATCGACGCCTCTGATCGTCGTCAAGCGTCCTGATCACGAGGCCGGCCGGCACCTTGGGATAAAAGTAGGTCGTCTTCTGTGGCATTCGCTCGCCAGCGTCGGAAACCGAACGCAGCGTGCGTGGGTCGACGGCGCGGATGAGCACCGCCGTCACGTCACCGCGTGCCGCTTCGATCGCGCGATCCCGATCGTGCTCGTACGCGATATCGGCGTCGGTATCGCGTACGGCCCGGATGAGGAGCTCCTCTGCGAGCGCGACGGGCAGCTCGCGCCAGGCCGCGGGCATGCTCGACCGGTCGACGTCGTCTCGCAGCTCGAGCCGTGTGAAGTGCCCGTCGCGCGCCAGCACGATCCCGAGCGGAACGGCGTCGATGCCGGCGCGATCGATCGGTGATGCGTCAAAGGAGCGCGCCACCGCGGCCTCGAGCGCTGCTCGACCGCCAGTGATCACGCGGTGCGTGCCGAAGATCCGAAGACCGGGATCGTCCAGGGCCGAGAGCGACGCGAGCGTGAAGCGCTCGGGCGCGTCGGGGCCGGCGCGGCGCTCGGTCGCGTAGGTGAGCGCGGTCTCGTAGCGGTGGTGCCCGTCCGCGATGTACACGCGCTCGTCTTTCACGGCTGCCGCGAAATCGGCGATCGCATCCGGGTTGGTGACCGCGAGAAGGCGGTGCGTGTCGCCGTCCAGGCTCGCGTGGGCGATCTCGTGGCCGGCAGCGACGAGCTTCGCGATAGGGCCGACGGCATCGATCATCCCGAAGACCGGGCTGGTGTTCATCCGGGTCGCGCGCAGCAGCTCGAGCCGGTCCGCCTTCGCCTTTGGGAACGTCCGCTCGTGCGGAAGCACCACGCCTTCGCCGAGCTCGTGGAGCCGGAGGGCGACGAACACTTCGCGACGAGTCGCCCTCGCGCCTGCGACCGAGAACTCGTGGTCGTCGACGTAGAGCGAGGCCGGCAGGTCCTGGCGAAGCACGTATTGTTCGCGCCAGGCGCGCAGCAGTCCCGCAGCGTTCGCATAACCGCCGGCGTCGTCGCGCGGCAGCTCCACACGAACGAAGTTGTACGGGGTCTTTGCCTCAAGGCGTGCCCGCGGCTCCGGTGAGATCACGTCGTACGGCGGGCAGATGAGCTCCGAGAGCGGTCCTGCGACGCGTTCGTCGTACCGGATCGCGCGGAACGCGCGCACCTCTGCCATAGCGTCGATTCTGCGTTATGTTGCCGCCGTGCCGTTCCTGATCGAGACACCCCGCCTCGTCATCCGCTCGTTCACCTTGCAAGATGCAGAGGCACTGCATGACCGTGTCTTCGGAGACGACGAGGCGATGAAGTTCATCCCGCGCGGTGCATCGCCGTCGCTCGACCGCACCCGCGCTTCCGTCGAGCGATTCATACGCCATGAGCGGGAGCACGGCTTCGGGCTGTGGGCCGTCGAGCTCAAGGAGTCGCAGGAGCTCATCGGAGACTGCGGCCTGTATCTGGTGCAGGGCGTCGGCCCCGATGTCGAGGTCGCATATCACTTCGGCAAGGAGTGGTGGGGACACGGCTACGCCACCGAGGCGGCCTCGGCGTGTCTGGGGTATGGCTTCAAGGAGTGCGGCCTCAGCGAGATCATCGCTATCTGCTTCCCGGAGCACCTCGCCTCGCGCCGCGTGATGGAAAAGTCGGGCATGCGTTACGTCGGCCCGGCGCGCTACTACGATCTCGACCTCGTGAAGTACGTGAAGACCACGTGATCCCGCTCAGCGAGATACGCGCGGCGCGCGAGCGCATCGCTGGAGCGGTGCTGCGCACGCCGCTGGTGCGCTTCGGCGCCGACGACCCATCGGCGCAGATCTACCTGAAGCTCGAGTGCCTCCAGCCGATCGGCTCGTTCAAGATTCGCGGGGCGAGCAACGCCATGGCGCTGGCGTCCAACGAGGCGCTGGCGCAGGGCGTCTGGACGGCCAGTGCCGGGAACATGGCGCAAGGCGTTGCGTGGAACGCGCGTCGCCTCGGGATCCCGTGCACCGTCGTGGTTCCCGAAGGCGCGCCCGCGACGAAGCTCGCGGCGGTCGAGCGGATGGGAGGCCGCATCGTGGCGGTCCCGCACGACGAATGGTTCGACACGTTCCGGACGCGAAAGCGCGAAGGCATGAACGGTCTCTTCGTGCATGCGTTCAGCGATGACGCGGTCATGGCCGGCAACGGGACGATCGGCCTCGAGATCCTCGAAGATCTGCCGGACGTCGACACGGTCGTGGTGCCGTACGGCGGTGGCGGCCTCGCGAGCGGCATCGCATCGGCGATCCGCGCCCTGCGGCCCGCGACGAAGATCTACGCGGCCGAAGCCTCGACCGCCGCGCCGCTCGACGCGTCACTGAAAATAGGCGAGGCCATCGACATCGCACACACACGCACCTTCGTCGACGGCATCGGCGGACCGCGCGTCTTTCCGGAGATGTTTGCGCTCGCGCAGGAGCTGCTGGATGGATCGTTGGTGTCGACGCTCGAAGAGATCGCCGAGGCGATCCGCCGTCTCGTCGACCGCAACCACGTCGTCGCCGAAGGTGCCGGCGCGGCAGCCGTCGCGGCTGCGATGACGGGCAAGGCCGGCCGCGGGAAGGTCGTCTGCGTCGTTTCCGGCGGGAACATCGACACCGCGGCGCTCGTCGCGATCCTGCAGGGCCGTCTTCCATGAGCGTGACGGGCGACGAGGCATTCGATCGGCGTGCTCGCGAGGCCATCGCATCGTCGATCCGCCGCCGCGGCACTGTGCCTAAGATCGCCCAGGTCGCGGCCGACATGAACGCCGACGCGAGCCTGGTCCGCTCGTCCTTTGACCGCATGATCGCCGCGCACGTGTTCATCCAGCAACGCGATTCCAGCGAGATCTACTCGTACAACCCGTTCTGTGTTGAGCACACGGATTTCCGCGTCCGCAGCGATGGACGAGAGTGGTGGGCGCTGTGTGGTTGGGACGCGCTCGGCATCCCAGCCGCTCTCGGTGCCGCCGGGCGCGTCGAGACGACGTGTATCGACTGCGGAGAGGCAATCGTGATCGATGTCGATCGCGATGGCACGGCGACCGGGAGCCCGGGCATCGTGATGGCCGTCGGAGTCCGGGCCATCGACTTCTGGAAGGACATCTATCTCACCTGAAGCACGATGAGATTCTTCCGGTCGGAAGAGCACGCGCGACGATCACAACCGAACGACTCCTCGACGGTGATCACGCTCGATCAAGCGGCAAAACTCGCGCGCGCGTGGTATGTGAACAAGCTCGCGCCGGCATGGCGCCGGCACACCGCCGAGGAAGCGCAGGCTCTCTTCGCGCAACTCGGATTCGACCTCGACTTCTGGCGTCTGCGATGAGGCCGGGCTGGCGCGGTTACCGTAAGGCGCGATGAAACAGCCGAAGGGCGCACCCACGTGGCAGCCTCCGAAGACGACCGATTACGAGAAGCTTGGCGCGTTCTACCTCGGCCGCCCGTACGACCAGGCTGCGAAGGGCCCGACGCCAGGTCTGGTGCTGTACGACTCGAAAGATCTGGTCACACACGCGGTCTGCGTCGGTATGACCGGCAGCGGCAAGACCGGCCTGTGCATCGACATCATCGAGGAGGCCGCTCTCGACGGCATTCCGACCATCGCGATCGACCCGAAGGGTGACCTCACCAATCTCATGCTCACCTTCCCGCAGCTCCGCCCCGATGACTTTCGCCCTTGGATCAACGAAGACGACGCGTCGAAGAAGGGACTCAGCCCTGACGCGTACGCGGCACAGCAGGCCGAGACTTGGAAGAATGGCCTCGCCTCGTGGGGCGAGGACGGCGAGCGCATCGCGCGCCTGCGCGAGGCGGCGGACTTCGCGATCTACACGCCCGGCTCGAACGCCGGCATCCCCGTGTCCATCCTGGCGTCGTTCGCCACTCCGCCGCAGTCGCTGCGGGACGACGCCGAGCTCTTTCGCGAGCGTGTGGGCACGACCGTCACGAGCCTCCTTGGCCTGATCGGTGTCGACGCCGATCCCGTTCAGAGCCGCGAGCACGTGTTGCTGTCTACGCTCATCACCAACGCGTGGAACGAGGGCAAGGACCTGGACCTGGCCGTGTTGGTCGCTCAGATCCAGAAGCCGCCGGTCACGCGCATCGGCGTGATGGAGCTGGACTCCTTCTATCCCGAGAAGGACCGCCTGAAACTCGCACTCGCCCTCAACAACCTGCTCGCGGCGCCGGGCTTCACCACGTGGCTCGAGGGCGTGCCGCTCGACATCGCGACGCTCCTGCACACGCCGGAAGGCAAGCCACGCGTCGCGATCATGTCGATCGCGCACTTGTCGGACGCCGAGCGCATGTTCTTCGTATCGCTCCTGCTCAACCAGGTGCTGGGCTGGATGCGCACGCAGTCAGGCACGACGAGCCTCCGCGCGATCCTCTACATGGACGAGATCTTCGGCTTCTTCCCGCCTGTGGCCACCCCTCCTTCGAAGCAGCCATTGCTTACGCTGCTGAAGCAGGCACGCGCCTTCGGCCTGGGAGTTCTCCTGGCCACGCAGAACCCCGTCGACCTCGACTACAAGGGACTAGCCAACGCGGGCACTTGGCTCCTCGGACGGTTGCAGACCGAGCGCGACAAGGCCCGCGTGCTCGAAGGGCTCGAGGGCGTGGCCGCGGCGGCGAACGCGTCGTTCGACAAACACCAGATCGACACGATGCTGGCCGGCCTTGGCAGTCGTGTCTTCCTGATGAACAACGTGCACGAGGACGGCCCGCGCCTCCTGGAATCGCGCTGGTCGATGTCCTATCTGCGCGGACCGCTCACACGCGACCAGATAAAGAGGCTCATGGACGGCAAACGCCCGGCGATCACGCCAGGTCGCGCCGCGACGACCGCGAGTTCTACGCAGAGCGCCGCAGCGAACGACGCCGTCGCGAAGGCGCAGATGAGCCGAGAGGCGCGCGACGCGGCGATCGAAAGGCTCCGCAAGGAGTACGCGCCGAAGCTTGCACGCGCTGAGGAAAAGCTTCGGAACGCCCAGCAGGTCGTGGATCGGGAGAAAGGCCAGGCGCGCACCGCGCAGGTCCAGACCGCGATCTCGGTGGGCGCCACGATCCTGACGTCGCTCCTCGGCAATAAGCGCGTGAACTACTCGACGATCGGCCGGGCCACCACTGCCGCTCGCGGCGCGGGTCGCGCGATGGACCAGGCCGGCGATGTCAAGCGCGCGGAACAGGATGCCGCGGCCGCGAGCGCCGACATCGACGCGCTGAACGCGGAGCTTCAGAAGAAGATCGACACGCTGAGAAACTGACGCGCCGTGGATGCGCGCAGGTTGTTATGCCGGGGGCGATCCGATAGCCGGCAGCACCGACTCGGCCCACGCTGCGGCTCGCAGCAGGCGCTGATCGTCACCTGGAGCAGCGACGAGCTGCAGCCCGAGCGGTAGCCGATGCTCGCCGAGCCCCGTTGGGATCACGATGGCCGGCGACCCGGTGAGCGACCAGCGCGAGCAGAATCGCGCATCGCCCGTGGAGTCCGGTGCAGGCGCCTCGCCCGTGGTCGGCGGCGTGAGGATCGCGTCGTACGGAGCCGCCCAGTCCGCGAACGCAGCGATGAGCTGATCGCGCTCGCGCATCGCGTCTTGGTACGCGCGGTCCGACATGCGAGCACCTTCCGCCAGCTGCTCGCGCGCGAACTGGCTCACCAGCTCTGGGCGGCGCGAGACCTTGGGCAGCACCGCACGCGCGCCTTCATAGAGCATCACCGTGCGCAGGATGCGCGGCGCATCATCGAGTGCGCGCGGCGGGACGGGCCACTCGACCGGCCCGCCGGCTAACGCGAGCGCGTCGACGTCCGCCTGGAACCGCTCGCGCATCTCGTCAGAGGCGTGCTCCCACTCGCTTGTCCGCAGTGCTGCGAGCCGAGGCACGCGCGCCTCGTCGGCGCGAGGGATCCGCTCACTGTCCTGTGCGAGGATCGCGGCGAAGAGGCCGGCCGATCGCACGCTGCGCGTGAACACGCCGACGTGATCGAGCGTGTGCGAGAACTCGAACGCTCCCTCGAGGCTGATGCGTCCGACTGTGGGCTTGTATCCCACGACGCCGCAGAACGCAGCCGGGCGGATGGTCGAGCCGTTGGTCTGTGACCCGATCGCCGCCGGCACGACGCCCGCCGCGACCGCCGCCGCCGATCCCATGGACGATCCGCCTGGCGTGCGCGTGATGTCCCACGGGTTGCGCGTCGGGCCAGGCGTCAGGTACGCGAGCTCTGCGGTGACGGTCTTGCCGAGGACGATCGCGCCGGCGCGCTCGGCGGTGCGCACGACCTCCGACGAGACATCCGGCACGCGCCCCGCGAAGAACGCGCTGCCGTTCTCGGTCGGGATGGTCGCGGTGTCGAAGATGTCTTTGATGCCGATCGGGATGCCTTCGAGACTACCCATGGGGGTGCCCGACTTCCGGCGATCGTCAGATGCGCGCGCCAGCGCGCGTGCGCGACCGACATCGATCCAGGCGAAGGCATGCAGTCGCGGCTCGGTCTTCGAATAACGCGTGAGGGACCGCTCGACGAGCTCGGTGCTGCTCAGCTCGCCGCGCGAGAGCGCGTCCGCGAGGGCGATGAGGTCTTCTTCGAGGGCTCGCATGTGGCTCGCATAGTGACGCGTGGCGCCCACCCGCGTGGCAGGTCCTTCCTGACGCCGCGGACCTTGCGGTATCCGGCTCGGCGGTACATCGCTTCGGTCCCGAAGAATGCCGACTCTGCGCTCACGCGTGGCGCTTCATCCGAGCGTGGGTACCCTTCGACCGCCGGCGCGCCCTGCTTGCGGGCGTACTCGACGGCAGCGCCTAGCAGGGCCGTCGTGACCCCGGCGCCACGATGACCGCGATGGACGTACAAGCACGGCACGGCCCACACCGCGAGGTCATCGACAGGAGGTGAGGTCTTCGACATGTCGACCCTTGGGTATGCCACGCGCGGTCCGACGGATGCGAAGCCCACGGGCTCACCGTTTCGATAGGCCAGGAGCCCGACCGGCTTTCCGGCGCGGATGACAGTCGCGATGTCACGGCGGTTGCCTTCGCTCGCAGTGACGCCCTTCGCACTCATCAGCGCCTCGAAGTCCTTCTGGCGCGCCTTTGTGATCGGCCGGATCAGGATGCCGTCGCGAGCGCCGCCTGCCATGATTTCCTCCGGGTCAGTCGTCTGATGCGCGCTTCGGCTTGTTCGCGCCAGCGCGGCGACCCCAGGCCGAGCTCGAGAAGCGTCTCGAGCATACGGACGACGCGCACGACGTCGCCGCGCCGCTCGAGCGCCCGGCCGTACAGGAGCGCGAGCCGAACGCGCAGCTCGTTGTTGCCGTCGTAGTACGCGCTCTCGTAGCACGCGAATGCCGCGTCGAGCTCGCCGGTACGCTCGAAGACGCGCGCCAATGCGAACGCCGCCGGTGCATGATCAGGCGCGCGCCCGGTGCGCGCCGCGAGCACCGCGCGAGCGACATGATCGGCGATACGCACGAGAGAGATGACGTCGCGCGCATTGTGCTCGAGGACCGGCGCGATGATCGCCTCATCGCCCTTGCGCAGGTAGTGGAAATACGCGTCGGGAATGAGCGAGCCGGGGATGTCGGTGATGCGACCGTCGTCGAGGACGCTCTCCTCGAGCTGGCGCAGCGTCGTCGATCCGAAGCGGTCCTTCCACAGGCGCCTCGCTGGATGAAGGAGATCGAGGTGGGACTCGTCCACCGTGAGCTCGCTGCGGCTGGCCATGACGAACCGCGTCCGCAAAAGCGGGATGTCGAACGTCTTGCCGTTGTAAGAGGCACAGGCGCGGAATGGCTCGAACTCGGCCTTCAGGTTCTCGACGAACTCACGCTCAGCCCCGATGTCGCGCAGGAGGTGCTGCCGG
>JANMWW010000152.1:0-6850 GCA_031394155.1 Chloroflexota bacterium
GGAGCGCTTTGATGCCCTCGTGTCGAGTTTGCAGTCTCTGCTTGATGCCCGAGCCCACCCGAGCACCGAGCGACCGCGCTGATCTGGGTCGCGTCACGAAGCCCGCTGGCTTCGCACGCGGCATCTCGTACAAGATGCGGAGGGGGTGGTGTCCGATTTCAGCAGATCGGCGACAGATGTGTCAGGACATAGGCGACACCGAAGTGAAGGGGTCGACCTATGGACATCGGGCGGTATCTCATCCAGGCACATCTGCGCGAGGGGCGCTCGATCGGCGAACTCGCGGCGCAGCACCGCGTGCACCGCAGCTGGCTCTATCGGCTGCTGCGCCGCTACCGCGCGGAGGGTGAAGCCGGGCTTGCGCCTCGGTCGCGCCGGCCGCGACGCTCACCGGCGGCGATGGATCCGATCCTGGTTGACGAGATCGTCGCCATGCGCGCGAACCTGCTCGCCCAAGGACTTGACGCAGGCGCGCTGACGCTGCATTGGCACCTCGCCCGTCGGCACGGCGCGGTGCCCTCGGTCAGCTCGATCTGGCGGGTGCTGCGGCGGCGGGGACTTGTCGTCCCGCAGCCGCGCAAGCGTCCGCGCTCCTCGTTCATCCGCTTCGAGGCCACGCTGCCGAACGAGTGCTGGCAGTCGGACATGACCCACTGGAGCCTGGCGGCAGGCAAGGGCTGCGAGATCGTGAACTTCCTGGACGACCACTCGCGGCTGTGTCTTGGGTCGGTGGCGCTCGCGGTGACGACCGCGGTCGACGTTGGGCGGATCTTCCAAGCGGCGCGCACCGCGCACGGCACACCGGCAGCGGTGCTCACCGACAACGGCTGCATCTTCACTGCCGAACATCGCGGCGGGAAGGTCGTCCTGCAGACCGAGCTGGAGCGTCTCGGGCGCCACAAACACTCCCGGCCGTACCACCCCCAGACCTGCGGCAAGGTCGAGCGTTTCCACCAGACCGTGAAGCGGTACCTCGCGAAGCAGCCCGCCGCGCCATCGCTCGAGGTGCTCCAGGACCAGCTCGACCGCTTCGCGCGTTACTACAACACCGAGCGACCGCACCGCGCCCTCGGCCGTCGCACCCCGGCCGAGGTCTACCTCGGCAAGGTGAAGGCCCGACCGGCCGCGAAGATCGAGACGCACTTCCGCGTCCGCTACGACAAGGTCGACAAGCACGGCTCACTGACCCTTCGCTACCAGTCCAAGCTGCACCACATCGGCATGGGCGCACGGCACCGAGGCAAGACGGTGGTGCTGCTGGTCGCCGATCGGGACATTCGCGTGGTCACCGCCGAAGGCGGAGAGCTGCTGCGACACCTGACGCTCGATCCAGAGCGCGACTACCAACCGCAAACGGCTGGGCTGGCTGTTTAGGATGACCCTCGCTTATGTCTTGACACAGCTGTCGCCGATGTCGTGACACATCACAATGTGAGCCAGGAGGGATTCGAACCCACGACCAAGGGATTAAGAGTCCCCTGCTCTACCGCTGAGCTACTGGCCCGCAATACATTCTCACAGACTCGTGCGCCGTAGCATCGTCGCGGCGGTCAAGGATCCGGTCGCCGCGCCGCCCCGCCGACGCGGGCAGTTTGAAGCAGCGAGCGAGAGGAGAGCGAGATGGTCGAGCGTGACCTTGTAAAGACCGGGATCGACGGCCTCGATGGCATCCTGGCCGGTGGGATCCCGCGGAAGAACGTCATCCTGCTCGAGGGCGCCGTCGGGACCGGCAAGACCACCATGGGGGTCGAGTTCATCTACCGAGGCGCGAGCAAGTTCGACGAGCCCGGAATAATCGTCCTCTTCGAGGTCTCGCCCGAGAAGCTCATGCGCGACGCAGCGGGATTCGGCTGGGACCTGCGGGCGCTCGAGGGAGCCGGGCGGCTGCGGATCATCTTCACGACGCGGCCGGTCTTCCGCCAGGAGCTACAGCAGGCCGACGGCCTGCTCTTCGAGCAGATCGTGAAGATGGGGGCACGACGCATCTTCGTGGACGGCGTGGCAGAGCTGGGCGCGACTGCGCCCGAGCCGCGCGAAGCGTTCCACGTCCTGGTCGAGGGGCTCCAACGCGAGGACCTCACCGCGATGCTGGCGCTCGAAGCCTCGTCCCCGGATCAGGGCACCCCGGCGCCGCTGGAAGAGGCGATCGCCGACACGGTGATCCGGCTGCGCATCGAGGACATCCAGCGATCCTCGCTGCGATCGCTTGAGATCGCCAAGTCCCGGGGCCATGAGTACGGAATGGGGCGCCACTCCTTCCGTATCGTCGACGGGAAAGGCATCGAGGCGTACCGGCGGGTCCAGGCGCCGAGACGGGACCGACGCGACCGCGCCGCTGCCTTCGACACGACGAAGCGCATCACGACCGGGGTCCCCGGGCTCGACGAGATCGTGAACGGCGGGTACTTCGTCGGCAGCACGACCGTCGTGGCGGGTATCTCGGGCGTCGGCAAGAGCGTGATGGCACTCCAGTACCTCGCCGAAGGAGTCCGGCGCGGCGAGCGCAGCCTGATGCTCTCGCTCGACGAACAGGTCGCCCAGGTCACGCGCAACGCGAGCACCATCGGCATCGACCTCGCTCCGGCGATCGAGCAGGGCCTCGTCCGGATCCATTACGACCCGCCGCAGGAGATCGAGATCGATCATCACTTCCACCAGATCGAACAGATCATGGAAGAGTTCAAGCCTGTCCGGGTGGTCTTCGACAGCCTGTCGACCTATGGCTCCACCCTCGGCCCACCCGGCCGGGTGTTCCGCGACTTCTTCCACGCGCTCATCGCGCTCATGAAGGAACATCAAGTCGGGGCCATCTACAACCATGAGAACCCGGAGATGCTCGGGATGTCGTCGATGATGGGCGAATTCGCGATGAGCTCCCTCGTCGACAACATTCTCCTCCTGAACTGGGTCGAGCTCGGGGACCACTTCCGGCTCGCCCTGACGGTCGCGAAGATGCGCGCGAACCCGACCTCCCGCGTCACGCACGAGGTCGAGATCCGCGACGGCCAGGGCATGCGCGTGCTGCCGCGTCCGCTCACCGCCGCCGAGGCCGGAGCGCTGGCACCGTTCGCTTCCTACCGGGGGCTCGTGTCGCGGTCGCCAACGCGCCTGCGGGAGGCCGCACCTCCCGACGGCGAGAACTAGGGTGCGGGTGCCGGGCGTCCGTCAGGACCTGTTCGATGTCGGCACGTGGCTGCCGGCCCTCGAGAAATTCGGGGCCGTGACGCACCTGACCGTCATGGTCTATGCGGGGGGCCGCGTCGTCTCCGGTCCGTTCCACGTCACGCCGCTCTACACGCTGTTCGCCCGGCACGGATACGACCCGGGTATGTTCGACGAGTGCGCTCGTCGCTGCGTCGCGCAGACGCGTGAGCGGCCGGCCGTGGTCATCTCGCTACAGGATGGTCTGGCCATCGTCGGCACTTCCCTCGTTCTCGACGGAGAGATCGTGGGCGCGGCCGTCGCCGGGTACGCACTGGTCGATTTCGTCGGCTCCTCGGCCATCGAGCACCTTGCGCGAGAAGCGCGAGTGCCGTTCCGCGAGCTCTGGGACATCGCCCGAGCGCATCAGCCGATCCCCGAGCGGCGGCTGATGCTCCAGGGTGAGCTCCTCCAGGTGCTTGGGGACGCGATCCTCAGAGAGAACTCCCGGACGCGCGGGTCCGAGACGACCGCCGCGGCGCTCGCGGATGAGTCGGCCGCGAAGGACGACTTCCTCGCGATCATCTCGCACGAGTTGCGCACGCCGCTCACGCCGATCGTCGCCTGGGCACGGATCCTGAAGGCGGGCGACGATCCCGCTCGTTCCCGCCGCGCCGCGGACGTCATCGAGCGGAACGCGCTGCTCCAGGCAAGGCTCGTGGACGATCTTCTCGAACTGACCCGCGCCCGGCTGGGGAAGACGGCGCTCGACCTCCGAGTTCACGACCTGAACGAAGTGCTCCGCTCGGCCCTCGAGACCATTGCCGAGGATGCCCAGGAGAAGGGCCTCGCCCTCGATGTCGTCGAAGCCGAAGAGCCACTGCTGGCGGAAGTGGATGAACAGCGCGTCCAGCAGATCCTGCGCAACGTGCTCTCCAACGCGGTCAAATTCACGCCGGCGGGCGGCCGCATCTCGGTGCAGCTCGTGCGAGAGGACGACGTGGCGACCATCCGGATCAAGGACACCGGCGAGGGCATCGCCCCGGAATTCGTCCCGGCGGCGTTCGAGCTCTTCCGGCAGCAGGAGACCGGCACTCGTCGCCGGCACCCTGGGTTCGGCATCGGGCTCTCGCTCGTCAAGGAGCTCACCGAGCTCCACGGGGGTCGGGTGACGATCGCGAGCGAAGGCCTTGGACTCGGCGCCCTGGTCACGGTGCAACTGCCTCTGGCCTCCGGCGGCCTGCCGGCGTCGGTGCATCGAACCCCGGCCGTCCGACCGGACATCCGCGGGCGGCGACTGCTCGTGATCGACGACACGAAGGACAACCGCGACGCGATACAGATGCTCCTCGAGGACCTCGGCGCCGACGTACGGGTCGCGGCGGACGGCCTCGAGGCGATCGAGATGATCAAAGGCGGCGTGTTCGACGCGGTGCTCTGCGACCTGCGCATGCCGCGCATGGACGGGTTCGAGTTCATGCGGGCGGCCCGTCAGCTGCCGAACACCTCGCTGCCGCCGGTGATCGCCATGTCGGGTCTCACCAGCGGCTCCGACCACGCGCGCACGGAAACAGCCGGCTTCGCTGGGCAGCTCGACAAGCCGTTCGACGAGCAACACCTCGTCGTCGCGATCGAGACCGCCATCGCTCGGCGCCTCTCCACGACCACCCTTCCGCGGGCCGGTCAGGTAACGCGCCCACGGTCACATCGGGGTTGAAGGCGAAACGGAGCTAACCTCGGCCGTGTGAACCGCGACCGCTCGCGGGTTCACTGATCCCCCTGATCGTTTCGCCTGTCGCGGAGGTCTTCTCGCGTCGCGCGAGCTGCGCGGTGACGATGATGCCAAGCAACTGGCCGTTCTCCACCACGGGAAGCCGCCGTATCTGGGACTTGGCCATGAGCGCCGCGGCCTCAGCGATGTCCGCGTCGGGCGCGATCGTGATCGGATCGGCGCTCATGATCTCCGAGGTCTTGGTGGTCTTTGCGTCTCGACCCTCGGCCACTCCGCGGATCGTGATGTCGCGGTCGGTGATGATGCCGATGAGCACTCCGTCGCGGACCACCGGGATCGCACCGCAGTCCTGCTGCTTCATGAGCGTGGCCGCCTTGGCGATCACGTCATCCGGGCCCACTTTGGCGGGGTCGGACGTCATCAGCTCTTTGACCTTCATGTCGGCTCGGCCACCTCCGGGTATTTTCTACGCGGCGCCGATCTTGAAGATCTTCGTGCCGCAGACCGGGCAGGAGCCCTGCGTGGCCGGACGGCCGTTCTTCATCGTGATCTGCTTGGCGTCCTTGATCTCGCGGGAGGCTTTGCATTTGACGCAATAGCCATTTGCCACAGGTCACCTCCGGTCGGGATGCTCGGCATCGTACCCTAGGCCTGCAGACCCCCTACAACCACAAAACCCCGCCGAATCGGCGGGGTCTCGTGGTGAGGAAGGGAAGGGTTGGGTTTTCTAAGTTGTTGTCGAACCTCTGAGCAAGCGGCGTGCCAGGAGGGAAATCGTGCGAGCGGAGATCCTGTCAATCGGCACGGAGCTGCTTCTCGGGCAGATCCTGGACACGAACGCGCAGTACCTCGCCGAGCGCCTGGCCGACCTCGGCGTCGACGTCCTCTTTGTCTCCACCGTCGGCGACAACCTGGGACGCGCCAGGGAGACGATCGAGCGAGCCTTGAGCCGTTCGGACCTCGTGGTCACAACTGGCGGGTTGGGACCGACTGAGGACGATCTCACCAGGGAGACCATCGCCGCCGTTCTGGGGGAGACGCCAGCCGTCGACGCCGACCTCGAGAAGCAGCTGCGCACCTGGTTCGCGGGGCGCGGCATGCCGATGCCCGAGCGCAACCGCAAACAGGCCTGGCTCATCCCCTCTGCGCGCGCGATCCCGAACCCCAATGGGACGGCGCCCGGTTGGGACACGCGCGTGAACGGGCGGCGCATCGTTTCGATGCCCGGCGTGCCGCGCGAGATGCGTCACATGTGGGAGCACACCATCGAGCCGACGTTGAGGTCGGGCGCGCTGCTTCGCTCGCGCACGCTGAAGCTTCTGGGTATCGGCGAGTCGCACGCGGAAGAGGCGCTCGGCGAGCTGGTGCGCTCCACCGCGCCGACGGTCGTGACGAAAGCGAAGGACGATGGGCTCCACGTGCGCATGACCGACAAGGACGCGGACGCCGCAACGATGGACGCGCGGATCGCCGCGATGGAGTCCAAGATCCGCGAGCGCCTGGGCCAGTACGTGTGGGGTACCGACACCGACACACTGCCCAGCGTCATCGGCGATGCATTGGTCTCACGGAGATGGCGGCTCGCCACGGCGGAGTCGCTCTCCGGCGGCGACCTGACGCGCGCTCTCGCGGATGCGGCCAACGTACGTGAGTGGTACGCGCGAGGCGTGGTGTGGCCGCACGCCGACGCGCCAACGCTCGAGCGCGCCATCGAGGACAGCGACGCGCAGGTGCGGCTCATCCTCCCCCACGGCGAGACGAGCACCGAACTAGTCGCGACGACGCCCGATGGCCGCAAGCGATCGACGATCCGCTTCACCACCGAGCGCGAGGGGCGGCGCCGCGCGGTGCTCGGCGGTCTCGACCTCTTGCGCCGGTCGCTCGCTCGGGACGAGCGCTAAGACGCAGGCCGTCTAGCGTCCCGGCCGGCGTCGTGTAGTTCACCCCGGGCACCGCGGTCAGCGGGGCGGTCGCGGC
>JANMWW010000167.1:0-8196 GCA_031394155.1 Chloroflexota bacterium
ATCAACGCCCTGGACCAAATAGGACGACGTCGAAGCGCTGAGCACGTCGTAGACAAGCACCTGTCCGAGTGCCCAGGCGGCGCACATGAGCAGCAGCCGAACGAGCTGCGCCTGCTGCCTCGTCATGACTTCCGCCGTTGCACGAAGGAGGCCGCCCGCGCCCACTCCCCCTGCTCGACGAGATCTTCCTTCGTCACCCAGCCAGAGCGCACCGCGAATCGCAGCTCGTCGCGCAGCGTCGTCTGGAGCATCTCTGGGCCGTCGGTGTTGAAGTTGAAGCGGACCTTGTGCTTCTTGAAGACCGCGATGAATTCCGCCAGCTCCTCCGGTCCCTTCACGACCTGGGTATGAAGGTTCGAGCTCGGACAGATCTCGAGCAGGATGCCGCGCTCCGCGATCTTCTTACACAACGCTGCGTTCTCCGCAGCATGAATACCGTGTCCGATGCGGTCAGGTTCCAGGTGATCGACGACTTCTTCGACCGATCGCCATCCGTCATCTTCGCCTGCATGGATCGTCACACCGAGGCCGGCCTTCTTGGCTCGCTTCATGAGCGGGGCGTAGTCCTTGTAGCGGAAGTCGGGATTCCGCGGACCCGCGATGTCCACGCCCACGACGCCGCGATGCCGGTAGGCGATCGCCTTGTCGATGATGATCTCGTTGAGCGCGTAGCTGAACGTCCGGTCCAGGCTCAGGATCAGCCCCGCCTTCACCGGATACTCGAGCGCCGCGCGGTCCAGCCCGCGGATCGAGGCGAAGATGATGTGGTCGAGGTCCTGCTCGCCGCCGCGATTTCGCTTCATCGGGTTGTAGCGCAGCTCGAGCGTCGTGATGTTCGCCTTGCGATAGGCGCCGCCGACGACCTCGTAGACGGACTGCTCGACCGCGAGCGGGCTCGATTGGATCAGCTCGGTCAAGTGATAGAGCGCCAGGAACGCTTCGAACGACTTGCGCTCGCGCTTGCCCACCGTGATGAGCTCCACGAACTGCCAGTAGTCCTTCGTCGGGAGGCGAATGCCCTGATCGTGCGCGATGCCCCAGAGGGCCGCGGGATCGACTGAACCGCCGAGATGGACGTGGAGCTCGGTCAGCTCATCGCCCAGCGGATGTGGGATCTAACTGCCCTGTTCGCGTGTGGGCGGGCGGCGCACCCTCCGGCGGCGGCGCGGCGGGGCGGGCTTGCCCTCGGGATGCTCGGTCCAGATGCTGTGCCCGTCGTCGTCGGGCGACGCGACCTTCACGATCCGGTCCCACACCTCAGCGCGGCGCAGCTCCTCTTCGGCAGTCGTGCGACTCACATCGCGCTGCAGCATGACGTCGCAGTCGTAGGGCGAGCCGATCTGCTTCCAGCCGTTCTCGGACAGGAGATCGAGCAGGCGGGCGATCTGGGTGAGACGCTGCGGCTGTTCGGCGACGTACTCGCGCAGCCATGCGGAGTACGTGCGCTTGCCCTTGTCCTCGCGATCGAGCTCGTCCCGGACCGTGCCGAAGACATGTATGAGGATGTACGAAGGCCCCGGCATCTTCGGAATCTTACGACGGGCGCTTGCGCGGGTGGACTAGCCGCGCTCCTCGACGAAGCGGTAGCCCCCGTCAGAATCCTTGGCGATCACGACCAGCGCGCCGCTCTTGAAGCCTGTCTGGCCTTTGAGCGCCTGGCAGATGAGGTGATAGTGCTCGTGCTCTGGCGGGACGCATACGCACGACTCGGCCTTGATCTCGGCGTCGAAGCGGCGGGCGCCGATGCGGAGCGCCACGCGCTCGCCGGGCCCCGGGAAGAGCTTCCAAGCGTCCTTTGTGATCAGGATCCGGGCTTTGCGAACGTCTTCAGAGGAGAGGCGGTGTCGGTAGGTAGAACGGCTGACACTCATCGGTGCATCTATTTTCGCACGAATCCGGTCGCAGCGGGGGCCTAACAGGCAGACGGGCGCTGGCCGCTATGCGAACGCCGCCGGATCGTCCAGGAAGCGCGCCAAATGAGCCACCGGCACGTCCGAACCGGCCGCCTCGAGGCCCGCGGCGACCTGCAGGATGCACCCCGGATTCGCGCTGACCACGAGATCGGGCTTTGCCTCGAGGATGCGCGCGACCTTTTGCCGCTGCAGTTCCGCGGATATCTCGGGATGCGTCAGGTTGTAGATGCCCGCACTACCGCAGCAACGCTCCGCGTCGCTGATCTCGACCAGCGTCACGCCATCGATCGCGCGGAGCAGCGCACGCGGCTGGGAGCGGATCTGCTGGCCGTGCGCGAGATGGCAGGCGTCCTGATACACGACGCGCAGCGGGCGTCCGGTCGACGCACGCGTGGGCTTCGCCACCTCGGTCAGATCGCGCACGCGCTTCGCGAACGCGCCGGCGCGATCGGCCCACGCCGGATCCTCCGCCAGGACCTCGCCGTATGCCTTCAAATGGGCGCCGCATCCTGCTGCGTTGACGACGATGGGCCCGACCGATCCGGCGAAGGCGTCGACGTTGAGGCGCGCGAGGCTCCGCGCTTCGCCGCCCTTCCCCGCATGCGCATGCAGCGCGCCACAGCACACCTGCTCGACCGGGGCAGAGACGGTGTGACCGTCGCGCTCGAGGAGTCGGATCGTGCTGCGCTCGGTCTCGCCGAAACTCACGCGCATCACGCATCCGGCGAACAGATAGAGACCGGCGCCCTCCTTCTCGGCGGGGCGATACGGCGCTCCCTCGGCCCGCGGCGCGAGTCGCGTCGCCCAGCGCAGCGCCGAGGGCGCGAGGCGCTTCACGGCGGCGGCGAGCGGGCTGCGCGCGTACAGATCCGTCGCGCGAGCGGCGAGCGCGAGACGACCGGGATCGGCGAGCGTGCCGAGTCCGATGTTCGTCATCGTGCGGCGGACGAGCCCCGGTCGACGGCGCTGGTCGAGCACCTCGCGGGCACCCTCCATGATCCGGCCGAACGGCACGCCCGACGGACATGCGGTCTCACAGGCGCGGCACACCAGGCACGCGTCGAGATGGCCGGCCAGCTCCTTCGTCGGCGTCTCGTCCGTCGAGACCATGAGGCGGATGAGCTGGATGCGACCGCGCGGCGAATCGGCCTCGTCTTCCAACACGCGATACGTCGGGCAATCGTTGAGGCAGAGGCCACAGGAGATGCATGTCGCCAGGTCTTCTGGTCGCACGCGCGCGGGGTCGACGGAGTGATCGGACGAAGCGGTGATGTAACTAGGATAGGTTCGGATGACGACCGTCGGAGCCGGCGCGACCCTCGCCGACCGGCTGCGCGCCATCGTTCCCGCGGACCAGGTCATCGACGATCCATCGACCCTGCTCCCCTATGCGTACGACGCGTCGTTCTGGTCGCTCCGGCAGCAGCGCCTCCCCGATGTCGTCGTTGTCCCGCGCACAACAGAAGACGTCGCGCGCGTTGTCCGCTTCGCGGCCGAGACGGGCACGCCCGTCGTGGCGCGCGGCGCGGGCACCGGACAGACGGGCGGGGCGGTGGCCGCGCACGGCGGCATCGTCATCTCCTTCGCGCGGATGCGCGAGATCATTTCGATCGACCGGCCGAATCTGCAGGCGGTGGTGCGACCCGGCCTCGTGTTCAACGACTTCCAGGAGGCGTTGCGGCCGCATGCCCTGTTCTTCCCGCCCGATCCGGGCAGCGGCCGCGCCTGCACGCTCGGCGGCATGGCTGCGAACAACGCGAGTGGCCCGCACGCGGTTCGCTGGGGAACGACGAGCGCGTACGTCCTTGGGGCCGAGGTCGTTCTCGCGGACGGCTCGGTCATCTGGACCGGCGGAGAGCATTCACGAGCGCTGAAGAGCTCGAGCGGGATCGATCTCACCAAGCTCTTCGTCGGATCCGAAGGCACGCTCGGCGTCATCACGACTCTTCGCCTTCGCGTGCAGCCGCGACCCCCGGCCCGTGCAGTGGTGCTGGCGGGGTACGCCGCACTCGAGGACACGATCCTGTCGATGGACGATCTCTTCGCGGCAGGAATTCTTCCGTCGACCGCGGAGCTGCTCGACACGAGTGCCGTCGTCGCGCTTCAGAAGTGGAAGCCCGATCTCGACCTCCCCGATGGCGAGGCGGTGCTTTTCATCGAGGTCGAGGGCACGCCCGATCACATTCAATCCGCCGTCCGCCACGTCGACGAGATCGTGCGCAAGCGCGCCACGGTCACGCGCTTCGCGGAGGATGAGGCCGCGGTGTCGAAGCTCTGGGCGGCGCGCAGCGGCATGGCCGCCGCGTCAGCGTTGGCCCATCCCGGCAAGCACCGCATCTTTGCGGGCGAGGATCTCGCGGTGCCGCTCACCGAGATCCCCCGAACGGTCCGGCGTGCACGCGAGATCGCCGCGGAGCTGCGCGTCGCGGTGATCTTCTACGGCCACTTCGGCGACGGCAACGTGCACACCGCGATCCTCATCGATCCGGACGACGCGGATGAGGTCCGCCGTTCCGACGAGCTCGCCGATCGGTTGCACAAGCTCGCGATCGAGGTCGGTGGCACGGTCACGGGGGAGCACGGCACCGGAGCGGTGCGCTCGCGCTACATGCGCGCCGAGCATGGCGCGGCCCTCGATGTGATGAAGCGGATCAAGAAGGAGCTCGATCCCAAGGGTAACATGACCCCGGGCAAGCTCTACGGAGACTAGGAGCCGCATCCGGCAGCTTGCTGCCGAGGGCGGCGACGACGTCTCCGAGCACCGAAGGCGCTACGGAGACTAGGCGCCGCGCGCTAGTTGATATATCCGTAGTCGGCGAAGAGCAGCCGCAGGAAGAGTCCGCCGCACACGAACATCAGCGCGACGCGATACGACAGGATCGCACGCGGGTCCTCTTTCGCGATGAGCGCGAGCTGGCCCCAGAAGAACAGGACGAACGAGATCTCGACCCACATGAACAGCGCGTGGTAGTAACCGAGCGGCGTCCAGTCCCAAGGACGCGTCATCGTCCAGTTCCGCAGGTCCTGCGTGGCCTGGAACAGGTGTGCGGCTGCCGTGATCAGCGCGCCACCCAGGATCGGGCCGGCGATCTCGCGCATGTTCGGGCGGCGGCGCCAGAGCGCAAGCTGACTCGTCATGAAGACGTTCACCAGAGGGATGAGGACGCCGTCGCCGAGGACGGCCGAGGTGTACGAAAGCGTGGCGCGGTACTCGGTCACGATCGGATCCATGCGCCAGCGGAGATAGACGTTCCCGAGGGCATTGATGAGGAAGCCGAAGAAGGCCGTCGTCAGGAAGACGATGGCGAGGAGCCGCCACGGACGCTGGTCAACGGCCCAGACAGAACGGACAGTACGGAGCACGGACTCCCCTCCTCTCTTCCTCACGCGGGCGCGCTATCAGACTAGTCCGCGCGAGGCCCGTCCGAGAACCCCCCTAGGATGCGGCTCGTGCCCGATACCCATGACGTGGTCATCCGCGGTGCCTCGATCCTCGACGGAAGCGGCCGACCAGGCTCCGTCGGCGACGTGGCTATCGACGGAGACCGCATCTCTGCGGTCAGGCGAGTCGAGGGCCGCGGCGCGAGTGAGATCGACGCCCGTGATCTGGCCGTCGCTCCCGGCTTCATCAACATGCTGTCCTGGGCGACCGATTCGCTGTTCGCCGACGGGCGCTCCCAATCCGACATCCGCCAGGGCGTGACGCTCGAGGTGTTCGGCGAGGGCTGGTCGCTCGGTCCGCTCAACGACCGAATGAAGAAGGAACGGCTCGAGCAGCAGTCGGACATCCAGTACGACATCACCTGGACGACGCTCGCCGAGGCGCTGCGCCATCTCGCGGGTCGCGGTATCTCCACGAACATCGCCTCGTTCGTCGGCGCGACCACGATCCGCATGCACGAGATCGCGAACGACGATCGCCCGCCGACGGCCGACGAGCTCAAGAGGATGCGGACGCTCGTCGCTGCGGCGATGCGCGACGGCGCCCTCGGAGTCGGCTCGTCGCTCATCTACGCGCCGGCGGCATATGCCTCGACCGACGAGCTCGTCGCGCTGTGCGAGGAGGCATCGCCGTACGGCGGCATGTACATCTCGCACATGCGCAGCGAGGGCGACGCCCTCATCGAGGCGATCGATGAGCTGATCGAGATCGCGCGCCGCGCGCGAGTTCCCGCTGAGATCTATCACCTCAAACAGGCCGGCAAGCAGAACTGGCCGAAGCTCGATGAGGCCATCGCGCATGTCGAGCGCGCACGGGCCGAAGGCCTCGCGATCACGGCGGATATGTACCCGTATGAGGCCGGCGCGACCGGTCTGAACGCCTGCATCCCGCCATGGGCGCACGACGGCGGGCCGGCAGCGCTGCGCGCGCGCCTCGCCGATCCGGCACAGCGCGCGCGGATCCGTGAGGAGATGTCACGGCCCGGCGTGGGCTGGGAGAATCTCTACCTCGCGGCGAACGGCGCCGAGGGCATCCTGCTCGTCGCGTTCAAGAGCGAGCACCTGAAGCCGCTGACCGGCAAGCGCCTCTCCGAGATCGCGCGCGAGCGCGGGGCCGATCCACGCGACGTGGCGATGGACCTCGTGGCCGAGGACGAGAGCCGCGTTGGCATGATCGTGTTCATGGGATCGCCCGAGAATCTGAAGCGCGAGGTGGGCCTGCCCTGGATGAGCTTCGGCTCGGACGCCGGCTCGAACGCCCCCGAGGGCGTGTTCCTCCGATCACAGCCGCACCCACGGACCTATGGCACGTTCGCGCGAGTGCTCGGACATTTCGCGCGCGACCAGCGCGCCGCGCCGCTCGAGGACGTGATCCGCAGGATGACCTCGTTCCCGGCGACGAACCTGAAGCTCGACCAGCGCGGCTCGCTGGCGCCGGGGTTCTTCGCCGACGTCGTGGTGTTCGACCCCAAAACGATCCAGGATCACGCGACCTACGAAGATCCGCAGCGCTACGCGACGGGTGTGCGCGACGTGTTCGTGAACGGCGTGCAGGTGTTGAAGGATGGCGAGCACACCGACGCGCGCCCGGGTCGGGCGCTTGGCGGAAGCGGTGCGCGGAGGGAACGAGATGCCAATTGACCCTCAGATCGCTCAACTCCTCGCGGCGGCCGCCGCGGCTGATCCCCGCGGCATCGAGGAGCTCACCGTCGAGCAAGCGCGCATCCGCGGCGGTTCCGTTTCCGTCGCGTCGGTGCCGTTCGAAGAGGTGGCCGAGGTCCGCGACCTGGCGGTCGGCACCGAGCCGCTCGTCGCCGCCCGCCTCTACCGCCCGAGCGCTGGGACGCTGCCGCTCCTCGTGTATTTCCACGGAGGCGGCTGGGTCGTGGGCAGCGTCGCGCTGTCCGACAACTTCTGCCGCGCGCTCGCGAACGCCTCCGGATGCGCGGTGCTGTCCGTCGAATACCGGCTCGCACCCGAGCATCGCTATCCCGCGGCGGCCGACGATGCCTATGCCGCGACGCGCTGGGCTGCCGAACACGCCGCCGAGCTGGGCATCGACCCCGACCGCCTCGCGGTGGGCGGGTCGAGCGCGGGCGGCAACCTCGCCGCCGTCGTGTGTCTCATGGCGCGGGAGCGCGGCACCCCGAAGATAGCGGTGCAACTCCTGCACGTTCCGGTCATGGACCATGACTTGACGCGCTCGTCATACGCGCGGAACGCGAAGGGCATGGGGCTCACGCGCGCGGGCATGGAGTGGTTCTGGGGTCACTACGTGCCGGATGCGGCGCAGCGCGACGATCCATACGCGTCGCCGCTGCGCGCGAAGGATCTGCGCGGCCTGCCACCGGCCCTCTTCGTCGTCGCCGAGTGCGACCCGCTACGAGACGAGGGTGCCGCGTACGCGGAGCGCCTTCGTCACGCCGCCGTGCCGGTCACCTATCGCGAATACGAGGGCATGGTCCACGCGTTCATGGGCTGGTCTTCGGTGGTGCCGACAGGGAAGCGGGCGTTCGCGGACGTGGGCGCCGACCTGCGAAAGGCGCTCGGCTAGCCCCGCACGCGCTCCGGCGTCATCGGCAGATCGCGAACGCGCACCCCCGTGGCTGCGAAGACCGCGTTCGCGATCGCGGCCGAGATCGCGACGGCGCCCGGCTCGCCCACTCCGGTCGACGGCTTCGTCGCATCGCCCATCACGTCGACCTCGATCGACCGTGGAGCGTCGCGGAACGTCGCTATGGGATACGTGTCCCAGCCGGCGTTGCTGATCCGGCCGTCGCGGTGCCGGATCTCCTCGAGCAACGTCCACGACGCTGACTGCTGGATCCCACCTTCGATCTGG
>JANMWW010000168.1:0-6282 GCA_031394155.1 Chloroflexota bacterium
GACGGGAAGCGCGAGGTCGACGGCCAGGTGACGCCGGCGATCCTCCACTTCACGAACATCGTGAAGAAGGACCCCAGTGGTGGCACCGAGACGATCCTCCTCAACGGCCTGCGTGTCCGCCGGGACTCCGGATTCCACTCAGTCGCCTGGCAGGACGGGCCGGCGATCTCGCCTGATGGCAAACGCTTCGCGGTGGTGACCGACGTCGACGGCAGCGGCTCGGACCTCGAGGTGTACGACATCGCGACCGGCAAGCGTCAGATCCTGTTGTCGCAGGGCGCCAATCTCGCCGATCCGTCGTGGTCGCCCGACGGAAAGACGATCGCCGTGACGTCGTACTCGCTTGGCGCGCCGTACCTTCTGCTGGTGTCGGCCGACGGCTCGAGCGCGTTGCCGCAGAAGGTCAGCGCGGATGGTGAGTACTACCGGCCGTCCTATTCGGCCGACGGCCTCTGGCTCACGTACACGCTTCGACATCCGGGCGGAGGGAACGACGTGCATGCCGTGGAGCTGAAGACCGGGACGGACGTCGCGTTCACCAGCGACGGCAGGAGCTGGAACGGGGTGTTCAGTCCCGACCGGACGTCAGTCGCCTTCCTGCGCGAGTCCGGAGGCACCATCGACCTGTACGCGATGGAGCTCGGGTCGGCGCTCACCGGTGGCTCGCCGAAGGCCGCCATCAAGCTCACGCGCGGCGAGGGAATCGACGGGGAAAGCCGGCCAGCGTGGTCGAAGTGATCGTCTAGACCAGGCGCTTGCGGATCTGAGCGGAGACGAAGTCCATCGTCGCGACGGTGACCACGATCATGAAGATGATGAGCCCCGCGGCGCCGTAGTGCAGCAGGTTGATCGACTGGAAGAGCAGCAGCCCGATGCCACCACCGCCGACCAGCCCGAGGATCGGCGCGAGGCGCACATTCGCGTCCAGCCGGTAGATCGTGAATGAGATGTACGGGTTCACGATCTGCGGTAACACCGCCGTCCAGATGACCTGAAAGCGGTTCGCGCCGGTCGCCGTGATGGCCTCGATCGGTCCGGGATCGATGCCTTCGATCGCCTCCGAGTAGAGCTTTCCCAGAACGCCGATGTTGTGGAACGCGAGCGCGATCACGCCCGCGGCATTGCCGATGCTTAGGAGGATCGCCGTAATGATCACCAGGATCAGCACGTCGATCGACCGGATGACGGTGAACAAGAGGCGCACGAATAGATAGACCACCGCACTGACCGGGTTTCCGGTCATGATGTTCCGCGCGCCGAGGAACGACAGCGGAAGCGCGATCACGATCGCGAAGGCCGTCGCGATGATGCCGAGGAAGATCGTGACGACCATCAGTCCCTCGGCGGTGTCCCACCAGGTCTCGAACTCGTTCTGCGGCGTGAGGATCGAGGTATCCCACTGGAAGAGCTTCGAGATGATGCGCGACGCGAAGTCCGGGTTGCTGTGCGACACGTCGATGTCCGTGATACGGAGCCCGATGTAGACGATGGCGATCGACAGCGCGATGACCAGAAGCCGTCGCCACCTGGTGAACGGGTTCTGGCTGAGCTCGGGCGGGACGGGCAGCCCGCGCGCGGTGAAGTACTCGGCCATCAGAAGCGCCGGCCTCCTTCGATGTCCTGGGCTTGGGCGAGCACCGCGGCCTCGGCAGCGCTCATCGGCTGCGGCTGCGACCGGTCGACCCCGATCTCCACCTCAATGGCCTCCTCGCCGTAGATCTCCTTGAAGCGACGCTCGTCGATGTCCTTGGGCACGCCGTCGAACGCGACCCTGCCGTCCTTCAGTGCGATCACGCGCGTGCCGTAGCGCCGCGCGAGCGAGAGAAAGTGCAGTGCGCAGATGACGGTGATGCCGTCCTTCTTGTTGATCTCCTCGAGGTACTTCATCACCGAGTGGCTCGTGGCCGGGTCGAGGCTCGCGACCGGCTCGTCAGCAAGCATCAGCTCGGGCTCCTGCATGAGCGCGCGAGCGATGCCGACGCGCTGCTGCTGGCCGCCGGAGAGGGCGTCCGCGCGCGCGTACGCCTTGTCCACGATGCTCACGCGCTCGAGATTCTGGAACGCGGCGGCGATGTCCTCGCGCGTCGGACGGAACAGGATCGTGCGCCAGAGCGGTCTCCTTCCGAGCCTGCCTGAGAGCACGTTGGCGAATACCGACGCACGGCGCACGAGGTTGAACTGCTGGAAGATCATCCCGATCTTTCGGCGGACGCCGCGAAGCTCGGTCCCACGTGCTTTGGTGACGTCGACGCCGTCGAAGATGATGCTGCCGCCGCTCGGGTCGACCAGGCGGTTCACACAGCGCAGCAGCGTGGACTTCCCCGATCCCGAGAGCCCGATGAGGACGACGAATTCTCCGCGCTGGATGTCGAGCGTGATCCCGTTGAGCGCTCGTGTGCCGCTGGGGTAGACCTTTGTCAGGTCTTTGATCGAAAGGATCGGCGGCACGGCGAGGAGTGTATGGAAACAAAGGGGCCGCCGGTCTCCCGGCGGCCCCGTGGATCACGTCGCGAATGTCGTTACGGTGCTTTGGTCGGACTCGCCGTCGCCGCGGGCCGCGGCGTGTTCTTCGCGAGGCCTTCGACGTCCACGCCCGCGAGCGCGGCCGCTTCCTTGATCGCGTCGTAGAAGGAGGCGTTCACTTCCTGGACGCCGTCCCAGGCGAAGAGCGCGGAGAGGACCTTCGCGCCAGCCGTGTCCTTTGAGTACGCGATGAGTGCGTCTTTCACGGTCTTGCCAACGTCATCCGGGAAGCCCTTCCGAAGGGCGACGCCGTCGTTCGGAATCGGGCCGGCCGTGTCAATGACCTTCGTGGCCGTCTTGATGTCGGGGTTCGCGGCCACGAGCGAGTCGCGAGCGTCGATGAACATCGCCGCGCCGTCGACCTGCTTGTTATAGACCGCGAGCGCCGCGAGCGGGTGGCTGCCCGCGAACTGCGTGTTCGAGAAGAACGTATTCGGCGCTTGGCCGGTCTTGTTCTTGATCGCCAGCGTCGGATAGACGTAGCCGGAGGCCGACAGCGGGTCGACGAACGCGAACTTCTTGCCCTTCAGGTCCGCGATGCTGTTGATCCCGCTGTCGACGCGGACCAGGATCTGCGACTTATACGTCGTGGCGAGCTGGCCCGTGTCGTCCTTGCGGAGCGCGCCGAGGATCGGCGCCCCGTAGCCCTTGCCGATGACGAGCGTCATCTGGAGTGGCGCGAAAAAGCCCACATCGACGCTGCCGGCGCCCATCGCCTCGACCTGCGCCGCATAGCTGGACATCGCGGTGACCTTCCACGCGAGGCCGGTCGCCTTCTCGAGGGCTGTCTTGATCGCGGCGCCGTTCGTGGAGATGGTCGCCGCTTCCTGTGACGGCGTGAACGCCAACACGACGGGACGGTCGAATGAACCGATGCGTGGACCGCTGCTGGTCGTCGCCCCTGCTGATGGTGCTGTTGGCGGGTTCGCCGTGCCGGTGCCACCGCATGCCGCGATGAGCATGCCCGCGGCCATCGCCCACCCCAACGGGCCGCGTAGGCTGAAGCGCATGGGTACCCTCCTTCGATGTCTGGAAGCACTCGTATGATACGGCGGCGAATGCCGTTCCTCGACAAGCTCGCCGCGTCGATGCGAACGCGCGACAGCATCCTCTGTATCGGTCTCGACCCTGAGCCCGCGCTCATCCCCGGCTCGCTCGGTCGCGGACCGCAGGCGGCGCTTCGCTTCCTCCGCCGCATCGTTCGCGCGACCTCGGACTACGCGTGCTGCTACAAGCCAAACCTCGCGTTCTACGAGCGCTACGGCAGCGCCGCGTTCGACGTCCTGGGCCTGACTCTGCAGGCGATCCCGAGCGACATCCCGGTGATCCTCGACGCCAAGCGCGGCGACGTACCGAACACTTCCGAGGCCTACGCTGATTCTCTGTTCGGATCGTTCCACGCGGATGCCACGACCGTCGCGCCGTACCTCGGCGCCGACAGCATCGCGCCGTTCGCGCGGGGCGATCGCTACGCGCTCGTCCTCGCCCGCACCAGCAATCCCGGCGCTCGCGATCTGCAGGACCTCGTCGTGGATGGCCGACCGCTGTACGAGCGCGTCGTGACGATGTGCGTCCAAGCGCTGCCAGCGTCGAACTGCGGGTTCGTCGTCGGCGCCACCTACCCGGAGGAGGCGCGCCGCCTGCGGGAGCTCGCGCCCGATCGCCTCTTCCTGATGCCCGGCGTTGGGGCGCAGGGCGGAGATGTCGCGACGGCCATCCGCGCCGGGTTGGATGCGCGCGGCGGGGGAGTTCTCCCAGCAGCCTCGCGTTCCGTCCTGTTCGCCTCGCGGGGCGATGACTACGAGCGCGCCGCGGCTGACGCGGCACGGTCGCTGCGCGACGCGGCGAATATGGCGCGCGCTACCGCCACGGAGCCGCGCTGATGTTCGGCGTCGGTCCCGAGGAGCTCATGCTCGTGGCGCTGCTTGCGCTGCTCGTGCTCGGCCCGGATCGGCTGCCGAAGGTGATGCGTGACATGGGCAGGGTCGTCGGCGATCTGCGCAGGACGTCGGATGAGCTGAAGAATGAGTTCCTCAACGCCGATAAGTACCTCGAGGTGAACACAGCGGCCACCCAGCCCGCGACCGAGGCGGCGCAGGCGACCGCGGAGAGCAAGCCCGCCGAGATACCGGGCGAGTCGGCGTTCGACCGAGAGATGCGCGAGGCACGCGAGCGACTGCGCGACGCTTAGGCCGTCGTACGGAACGTATACTGAGTTTGATCGAGCGCCCACGGGCGCTCGTTTTCACGCTCGGAGGGGAAGCTCTTCTTGGGACGCCTTGCACCTTGGCTCATCGCCATCATCGCGATCGTCGCGATCTTCGTGGACATCCCGAAGCACCAGTTCTCGTTCCCGTTCAACTGCCCCGGGATCTGCCTGCGGATCGGCGATTTCGCGGTCAATCAGGAGATCAAGACCCACCTCGGTCTTGATCTGCAGGGCGGCACCCAGCTGATCCTCCGGATGCAGCTGGACAGGCTGCCGCCCGGCGTGACGACCTCGCAGCACGACTTGCAGACGCAGGCCATCCGGGTCATCGAGCGCCGCATCAACTCGCTGGGTGTCTCCGAGCCGGTGATCCAGGGCCTGGGTGACGACAAGATCCTCCTCGAGCTCCCCGGCGTCGACGATCTGCAAGCGGCCAACGACATCGCCACGCGCCAGGCATTCCTGGAGATCAGAGTCCCGGACACGGACAAGCCCGGCTCGTTCAAGTCGCTGACGCCGCCGCTTACCGGTGCCAACCTCAAGCCGACCTTCGTGACGTTCCAGAACGGCACGAAGCCGGTCGTGAACTTCGACTTCAGCGCGCCCGACGACCAGCGCTGGGTGCAGCTGTCGAAGGACTACGTGGGTCAACAGGTACAGATAACGCTTGACGGCAAGGAGATCTCCGCGCCAAGGGTCTCGGTCGTCTTCGCCGATGGCCGCGGCGTGATCGAAGGAAACTTCACCACCGCATCGGCGCGCGAGCTGTCGCTGCTGCTGAACTCCGGTGCGCTGCCCGTGCCGCTCGAGGTCATCCAGTCGTCCCGCGTCGAGCCGACGCTGGGCCGTGACTCGGTGAACCGCAGCCTCCTCGCGGGCGCGATCGGCCTCTTGCTCGTCGCGTTCTTCATGGTCGCCTACTACCGGCTGCCGGGCGTGATCGCGGTGATCGCGCTCCTGTACTACACGGCGCTGACGTACGCGGTCTTCCGCCTTGTCCCCGTGACGCTGACCCTCGCCGGCGTCGCGGGCTTCATCCTCTCGATCGGCATGGCAGTCGACGCCAACGTCCTGACGTTCGAGCGGCTCAAGGAAGAGCTGCGTTCCGGAAAGTCGCTGCGCGCCGCGGTCGAGGAGGGTCGCCGCCGAGCATTCCCGTCGATCCTCTATTCGAACCTCGCGACGATCATGACCGCGGGCATCCTGTTCTGGTTCGGCACTGGAACGGTGAAGGGATTCGCGCTCACGCTGGCGATCGGAGTGGCGATCTCGTTCTTCACCGCGGTCGTCGTCACGCAGATGCTCCTGCATGGCGCGATCGAGATCACATCGCTGCGCCAGCGGCGTCTGTATGGCGTCGAAGAGCGCGCCAACGAAGGTCGCGGTGGATCTGAAGGACGCGGCGGCGCGACCGCGGCGGCGACACCCACTTGATCCATTTCGTCGAGCGCAAGAATCTCTACTTCATCCTGTCGGGACTGCTCATCGTGCCTGGGGTCATCTTCCTATTGCTCGGTGGCCTGAAGCCCGGGATCGAATTCAAGGGCGGC
>JANMWW010000093.1:0-36805 GCA_031394155.1 Chloroflexota bacterium
ATCGAGCGCCACAGGCTGACCGGTCTGGAAGCCTGCGCTGCGTGACTTGTCCGGCCGGTGGCTCGCGGTCTCGGGCCTCGTGTCGCCGCGCTGAGGATCTTCGACCACGAGCTGCGTGTACGCATTGATGGGATCGTCGTAGAACGTCCCGAAGGTCCCGGTGAAACCCACGAGCACGGGATCGTGCTGGCCGGCGAGCGAGATCACGTGCACCGGCTTGCCGCTCCGGAGCAGCCAGTAGATCGCTGACTTCGTCGCCTCGTCGCGCGTCGCGAAGCGGTAATAGTGGTAGTTGTTCCGCGCGTCGAGCTTTTTCTGGATCGTCGCGATGGCGACCGGATCGATGCCCGGATCACGGCTCTTGTTGTAGGCCTGCCCTTGCTGGAGGATCTGCGCCGCGTTGAGCGGGTCCTTTCCGGTCGTGTAGTTCTGGATGATGCGCACGCTCGCGGCCGCGCACGCGAGCGGGTCACCCTTGGGGTCTTCGAACTCGGTGAACCACTGCACGCCGGTGAGCCGATCCCCCATCGTCTTGAACTTCTGGGGATACGCGAAGGTCCCTCGCGCCGTGACGAGAGTGAGCGTCGCCGTGAAATCGGTCGCGCCGCGCAGCAGGCCCTGACAGGTCATCAGGCCCTTCAGGCCGGTCGCGTCGAGGGTGGACGCGCAGGGGAAACCGGGATCGGGCGCGACCGTGACCTTGGTCGCGGTCGCCTTCTCCGTAGACGCCCACGAGACCTGCATGTACCGCGCGGCCTGCGTGCAGCAGGTGTCCTGCACGAACGTGACGTCCGGCGTTCTTACGGTCTGGCTGGCCGCTGGCGTGGCCGTCGCAACCGGGCCCCCGCCACCACCGCCACGACCGAACAGAAACCCGCCGACACCGATCGCGAACACGAGCGCGACCACGACCACCGAGATCTGAGCGAGACGCTCTCCACGCGTGTACATCGTTCCGCCATATCCTCGCATCTCGTGGACGCCCGTCCGATCGCCCCGATCCACCGGCCGCTGCTCGATGCGCACGTGACCGTCCCGGCGTCGAAGAGCGTCGCGAACCGCGAGTTAGTGCTGTCCGCGCTGGCGAAAGGCCGATCGCGACTCGATATCGGGCCGCTCGACCCCGGCGACGACGTGCACGCGATGTACGAAGCGCTTGCGGCGCTCGGGCACGAGATGAGCTGGGCCGGGCAGCGGATCGAGATCGCTCGTCGCGAGACGCCGTACGCGCACGTGGCCATCGACGCCCGCGACGCGGGAACGGTCGCGCGCTTCGTGACCGCGCTCGCCGCCGTGACTGGTGTGGAGGTCCGCATCGATGGCTCGCCGCGCATGCGCGAGCGACCGATCACGTCGCTGGTGCATGCGCTTCGTGGCCTCGGTGCGTCGATCGAGGGCGATCGACTCCCGCTCGTGGTGCGAGGGCCGCTCCGCGGCGGCGAGGCGAGCATCGCGGGCTACGAGTCCAGCCAGTTCGCGTCCGCGCTCCTCCTCGTCGGGCCGTCGACGGCAGAAGGGCTTCGTCTGCGTCTCACCGGCGATGTCGTCTCAGCGCCGTTCCTCGACATGACGGTCGTGGCGCTGCAGAAGCGCGGTGTCTCGGTCGAGCGTCCGACTTCGCGCGCTTTCGTCGTGCCGCGTCACGAAGTGAAGGCCCGCACGCTTGTCGTGCCGGGGGACGCGACCGCGGCGACGTATCCCGCGGCGGCTGCCGCGATCCTCCGCGGTTCGGTGACCGTCGACAACGTGTCCGCGAAGCACGAGCCTGGCGGCCAGGGCGACGTGCGCTTCTTCGATCTCATCGAGGACATGGGCTGCATCGTGAAACGCGGTGCCGCGACGACGACCGTGCGCCGCACCGGCGCGCTCTATGGGATCGTCGCGAACGTCTCGGACTGCTCAGATGTGTTTCCTACCCTCGCCGTTGTCGCGACGCAGGCGGAGACGCCCACGGAGCTCTCGGGACTTGGACACACGCGCCGTCAGGAGTCGGATCGGCCAGCCGTGGTCGCCGCCGCGATCAACGCGCTCGGCGGCCGGGCACAAGCGTTTGGCGACGCGATCCGCATCGAGCCTGCCCACTTGCACGAAGGCATCGTCGATTCAGCGCGCGACCATCGCGTCGCGATGGCGTTCTCGATCCTCGGACTGCAGGTGCCAGGCGTGGCGATCGCCGGATGGGACGCTGTCTCAAAGACTTTCCCCGGCTTCTACGACATGCTCGAGGACCTGCGTCGATGAAGCCGGATCGCACGAAGCTCACGGGCCTCGCGTGCCTGCGTTGCAATCGCGAGCTCGTGTCGCTGGGCACCCCGGCGTTCCGCATCGGCGGCTCGAGCGGAGCCGCCCACCTCTTTTTCGGCAACTGGGCCGAGCTCGGCGAGTCGACCGTCGAATTCGAGGTGCTCGCCTGCGACTCGTGCGGACACGTCGAGCTGCGGTTGCTGGAGAAAGACCGCGAGCGCCTGGCGGAACGCGGCGCGGGCTAGCGGCCTTCCAGGCGCTCGCGGGCCGACCGGGCGCGTTCCAGGAACGCAGCGACGACTCGGTCATCGCCGGACGCGATGGCCCTCTCGAGCTCATCAAGCACCTCGCGGAATCGCGACAATGCCTGCACGACGTTGGGGCTGTTCGCGGTGAGGATCGCCCGCCCCAGATCGACGGAGGTGAGTGCGAGCCGCGTCGTGTCGCGATAGCCGGGTCCTGCGATGCCGGCGAGATCGCCGGCGCCATCCGCGTCGATGCTCAGCGCAGCGGCGATCGCGAGCGGAAGAGCCGAGAGCACCGCGACTCTTCGGTCGTGCTCTTCCGCGGAGCAGACCGTCACGACGCCGCCGGCATCGCGCGCGATGTCGCCGGCGATGCCCATCGCCTGCGCGTCCGAGCGCTGCGTCGGCACGATCAGGAAAGGGCGACCGGCGAGGATCGCGGGGTCGGCTGCGGCGAAGCCATGCGTGCTTCGTCCGGCCATCGGGTGCATGCCGACGATCCGTGGGTTGGCCTTGCGATCAGAAGCGTGCGCGTCCACCCGCGCGCGCACTGAAGCGACATCGACCAATACCGCATCCAGGGCCAGCGGCTCGAGCGCGATGATGGTCGGCAGCACCGCGTCGAGCGGCGTCGCGACGATGACGGCGTCGGCGGGCAGCAGTCCTTCGAGGCGCTCGCTCACGGCGAGGCCCGCCGCGCGCGCCGCATCGCGCGTCTGGGGCGAAACGTCGTAGCCGGTGACCTGGTGTTTTGTGAGAAGCGCGAGCGCGAGCGATCCACCGATGAGGCCGAGGCCGGCGACGCCGATCTTCATCGCGCTCGTGTGCTGCGCCGCATTACGCGCGGACCGGTCCGCCGACGCTGCGCCCGACCGCAGACGCGACCGCGGCCACCTTTGACATGAGCGCCGCGAAGTTATCGAACGTGAGCGACTGGAATCCGTCGGAGAGCGCGTGATCCGGGCTGGGGTGCACCTCGATCAGTAGCCCATCCGCGCCTGCGGCGACCGCCGCGAGCGCCACCGGAGCGACGAGGTACCACTTCCCCGTGCCGTGCGACGGATCCGCCACGACGGGGAGATGCGTCAGCCGTTTCAGCAGCGGGATCGCGTTCACGTCGAACGTATTGCGCGTGTACTTCTCGAACGTGCGGATGCCGCGCTCGCAGAGGATCACATTCCGATTGCCACGCGCGAGGACGTACTCCGCCGACAGAAGGAATTCCTCGATCGTCGCCGACATGCCTCGCTTGAGCAGCACGGGCTTCGGCTGCTCGCCGACCGCGTCCAGCAGCGCGTAGTTCTGCATGTTGCGCGCGCCGATCTGGAGACAGTCGGCCACGCGTGCGACCGCGTCGACATCGCCCGGCGTCAACACCTCGGTGACGATCGCGAGACCCGTTTCGACGCGGGCCTCCGCGAGCAGCTCCAGTCCATCGACGCCCAGGCCGCGAAAGGCATACGGGGACGACCGGGGTTTGAACGCGCCGCCCCGCAAGATCGTGGCGCCGGCCGCGCGTACGGCACGCGCGGTCGCCAGCGTCTGATCGCGCGATTCGACCGAGCAGGGCCCCGCCATCACCGCCAGCGCCGACGCGCCGCCGATCGGCACGGGGCCGACCTGGACGACCGAGTCCTCCGGGATCACCTCACGCGATGCGAGCTTGAAGGGACGGCTGACCGGCACGACCTCGGCGACGCCCGGTAGCGATTCCACGGCCTCAGCGGCCTCCCGCGAGGTCGAGCCGAATGTCCCGATGGCCATGCGCTCCGCGCCCGGCAGCGGCACCGGCGTGATGCCGAACTCCTGGATGCGCGCCTTGACCGCCTCGATCTCCTTCTCCGACGCGCCGGGTTTCATGACGACGAGCATCAGCCGTCCTCGTTGGCGCCGTCGGATACCTCGACGGCCCACGACGGGCGCAGGACGCGAGCGCCGTGGAGGAACGCGTGGCGGACGTGGCGCTGTGCGGTGCTCGTGTTCCAGGCGATGAGGACCCGCACGCACATCGCGAGCGCCTCCGGCACCGGGATCTCCCGGCCGCAGATGAGCGGAACGTCGGTCCAACCGAGACCGCCGCGTGCCGCATCCGCCGGGAAGGCCGCGTCGAGATCAGGCGTCACCGTGAACCAGATGTACGCGATGTCCTGGGGCTTGAGCTTGTTGAGATCGCGTAGAACGCGAAGCAGCTCTGCGGTCGCCGCAGTTATCGAGGCAGCGTCGTTCGCGGCGACCGTCGTCGCGCCGCGGATCCCTCGCACCGCTGTCACTGCTGACCCGCGCGGTGCAGGGACCGCACGAAGTCACGAAGCGCGGCCGCCCGGTTCGCCGCGGGCGCACTCGCGATCGCGTCGAGCACCGCGCTCCCGATGACGACACCATCGGCGACGCCGCGGAGCGCGCGCACGTGCTCGGGTGTGCTGATGCCGAAGCCGACGGCGATCGGAAGTGCCGTGTGCGCGCGGACGCGCGAGACGAGACCGGAGACGTCGGTGCCCAGCTGCTGGCGCGCGCCGGTCACGCCGGTGAGCGAGACGCAGTAGACGAATCCGCGCGCCGCCGGGAGCAGCTTCGCCAGGCGGGCGTCGGGTGTCGTCGGCGCATAAAGGTCGATGCGCACGAGCCCGGCCCGCCCGAACGCGGCATCGAGCTCAGCGCTCTCCTCCGCCGGCATGTCGGGAACGATGACCCCGCTGACTCCGGCGTCCACGAGCTCGCGCGCGAGGCGCGCGTACCCGCGCTGCAGGAACGGGTTGGTGTAGCCCATGAGGAGGACCGGAACATCCCGCTCGCGGACGAGGCTCTCGCCCTCACGGATGCAATCGGCGAGAGTCACGCCGTTGCGCAGAGCGAGCTCTCCGGCGCGCTGAACCGTCGTGCCGTCCGCCAGCGGATCGGAGAACGGCACGCCCAGCTCGATGACATCCGCGCCGCCATCGAGCGCCGCACGCAACAGCGCGCCCGTCGACGCGCGGTCGGGGAATCCCACGGTGATGTAGACGACGACGGCGAGCCGGCCCTCGGTACGCGCTTTCGCGAAGGCGCGCTCGATGCGCACGCGTCCGTCGACCACGGTCGTTGCCATCAGCCCAGGCGCTCCATCGCCGTGTCCAGATCCTTGTCGCCGCGTCCGGAGAGACACACGAGCACCTCGACCTCGGCGCCATAGGCACTGCGGATGTTCGCGAGATCGGCGATGGCGTGCGATGGCTCGAGGGCCGGGATGATGCCTTCGGAGCGGGAAAGCAGCCGGAAGCCCGCGAGGGCGTCGTCATCGGTGATCGACACGTACTCGACGCGCCCGCTGTCATGCAGCGACGCGTGCTCGGGACCCACGCCCGGATAGTCGAGACCAGCCGAGACCGAATGCGTCTCGGTGATCTGTCCGTCATCGTCCTGCAGCACGAAGGTGCGCGTGCCGTGGAGCACACCCTCGCGCCCGCCGGTGATCGACGCGGCATGCTTGCCCGTGGCGATCCCGAGACCGCCGGCCTCCACCCCGCGCAGGCGGACCGACGCGTCACCTAGGAACGCAGAGAACATCCCGATCGCGTTGGACCCGCCGCCCACGCAGGCGACGACGACGTCGGGCAGGCGTCCTCCCCGCTCGAGGTACTGGGCGCGTGCCTCGCGGCCGATCACCGACTGCAACTCGCGCACGATCGCTGGGTATGGGTGCGGTCCGATCGCCGAGCCGAGCAGGTAGTAGGTATCGCGAACATTCGTGACCCAGTCGCGAATCGCCTCATTCACCGCATCCTTGAGCGTGCGGCTGCCCGCGTCCACCTCGCGCACCTCGGCGCCGAGCAGCTTCATGCGGAACACGTTCGGCCGCTGCCGGCGGATGTCCTCGGTGCCCATGTAGACGATGCACTCGAGACCCAGGAGCGCGCACGCGGCCGCGCTCGCGACGCCGTGCTGGCCCGCGCCGGTCTCCGCGACGATGCGGGTCTTCCCCATCCGCTTCGCAAGCAGCGCCTGGCCGACCGCGTTGTTGATCTTGTGCGCACCCGTATGCGCGAGGTCCTCGCGCTTCAAAAGGACGCGCTTCAGACCCACGCTTTTGGCGAGGCGTGGCGCGTCCGTGAGCGCTGTGGGTCGTCCGACCCACTCGCGCAGGATGCGATCGAGCTCCTGCCCGAAGGCCTCGTCGCGCTTCGCTTCGTCGAAGGCGCGCTCGAGCTCCGCGACCGCGGGCATGAGCGTCTCCGGGATGAACTGACCGCCGAATCGACCGTATCGCCCGCGCCCGCTCATTCGACGCTGACCTGCAACGTGGTCCGAGCGTGAGGACCGGTCCGGCGCACCGACGCGAGCGCGCGGATCAACGGCGCCGGGTCCGGAGAACGCATGAGTGCGGTTCCAACGAGGACCGCGTCGACGCGTGAGGGAAGCAGTCTGGCGTCGTCGACCGAGGTGATGCCTGACTCGGCGACGAGGATCTGATCGCTGCGCACGAACATGTGCAGCTGCCGGGCGCGGCCCGCGTCGATCACCTTCGGATCCCGGAGATCGCGAGCATTGACGCCCACCACGCGCGACGCCGTGGCGACGGCACGGCCGAAGGCCGCCGGCTCGTGCGCCTCGACCAGCACGCCGAGACCGAGGTTCACTGCGCGCGAGACGAGCTGTTGCAGCAACAGATCATCGAGCGCCTCGGCGATCAGCAGGACGGCGTCGGCGCCGGCGGCGCGCGCTTCCACCAGCTGGTACTCGTCGATGATGACGTCTTTCCGAAGAACCGGCAGCTTCACGGCGCGGCGAACGGCGGCGAGGTCCGCCATCGAGCCACCCCAGTGGCGCGGCTCAGTGAGCACCGAGATCGCAGTCGCTCCGGCCGCCGCGTATTGCAGCGCCTGGAACGCCGGATCGACCGCATCGCTGATCACGCCGAGTGCCGGCGACACGCGCTTCACCTCGGCGATAACCGCGAGCCGGCCCTCTTGGCGGCGTCGTTGCAGCGCCGTCGTGAACGCGTCACCTGGGAGGCGCACGGAGAGGGCCGTCTCGCCGAGCGCGTTCGCGACCGGATGGAGTTCGGCATTCGCGATGAGCTCGCGCTCCGGGACGCGGCCGCGCGCGGCGGCGACGTCGGCCCGCCGCTCGACAACGAGGCGTTCGAGGAAGTCGCTCATGCCGTCGCCATCGCGGCTCCGAGGCGCCGGCTCGTCGCTACGAGGCGCTCGAGCCGATCGCGCGCCGCGTCCGAGTCGATCGACTTCGCCGCGGCGTCCACGCCTTCGCGGATGCTCGTCGCGAGTCCGGCCACGTAACACGCCGCGCCGGCCGTCAGGAGCACTGCGGTGCGCGCGCCACCCGGTGCTCCGCCCAGCACCTCACGCGCGATCCGCGCGTTGAGCGCGGCATCGCCGCCCACGATCTCGCTTCGCGCCGCGCGCGCAAGGCCGAGGTCGTCAGGCACGAGCGATCCGCGGCGCACGTCGCCGCCGCGGATCTCCCACGTGCGCGTCTCGGCCGACGGCGAGATCTCGTCGAGGCCATCCGTTCCGAAGACCACGAGTGCGTGCTCGACACCAAGCTCCGATAGCGCGAGTGCCATGGTCTCGCCGATAGAGGCGGTCGGCACGCCCAGGACATAGCGACGGACCCCCGCCGGATTCGCGAGCGGGCCGAGCAGGTTGAAGACGGTGCGGATGCCGATCTCGCGGCGCACGGGTCCAGCGTGACGCATGGCCGGGTGATAGCGCGGCGCGAACATGAATCCGACGCCGACGTCGGCGACGCACGCGGCGACGCCAGCCGGGTCGAGATCGATATTCACTCCGAGTGCCTCGAGAACGTCGGCGCTACCGCACGCGCTCGATGCCGCACGGTTCCCGTGCTTCGCTACCCGGCCGCCGGCGCCCGCCGCGACCAGCGACGAGATCGTCGAGATGTTGATGCTGTTCGATCGATCGCCGCCTGTGCCCACCACGTCGATCGCGCCATCAGCGACATCGACGCGCACGGCCTGCGCGCGCATCGCCGACGCGAACCCCGCGATCTCGGCGGGCGCTTCTCCGCGGACGTGCAGCGCCGCGAGGAGCGCGCCGAGCTGCGCCGCCGTCGCCTCACCCGCCATAACGGAGGTCATGGCGGCCTGTGCCTCATCGCGCGTGAGCGAACGGCCGGACACCACGATGCCGAGCGCCTCACGCGCGTCCAATGAAGTTCTCCAACATACGCAGCCCGTCCACGGTGAGGACCGACTCGGGATGGAACTGCACGGCTTCGAGCGGCAGCGTCGTGTGGCGCAGTCCCATGACGACGCCGTCGTCCGCACGTGCCGTCACGATGAGACCGGCGGGTAGCGTTGACTCGTCCACCATCAGCGAGTGGTAGCGAGTCGCTTCCGTTCTCTGGGGGATGCCCAGGAACAAGCCCTTCCCGTCGTGGGACACAAGGCTCGTCTTCCCATGCCGCGGCTCGGGCGCGCGCACGACCGACGCGCCGAAGGCGACAGCGGCGCACTGCAATCCCAGACATACGCCCAGCGTTGGAATGCCCCGCGTCGGCGCCTCGCGCACGAGCGCCGGCGATCGGCCCGCGACCTCCGGCCGCCCAGGGCCGGGCGAGATGACGAGGCTGTCGGGCCGTCTGTCGAGCGCGGTCTCGAGTGCAGGGTCGTCCGCGCGGAGCACGGTCACCTCGGCGCCGAGCGACTGGAATGCCTGCGCGAGGTTGTAGGTGAACGAGTCGTAGTTGTCGACGAGCAGCACTCGGGTCATCGCAGATCGCCGTTCGGGTCGACCGCGAGATCGATCGCCCGCAGCAGCGCCTTCGCCTTCGCGCGGGTCTCGGCCTCCTCTGCCGCTGGATCTGAGTCTGCAACGATGCCCGCGCCCGCCTGGATGCGACACACGCCGCCGGCGATCGTCGCGGTGCGGATGGTGATGCAGGTGTCGAGCGCGCCGTTGAATCCGAGATAGCCCACTGCTCCGGCATACGGACCACGCCGATCGCGCTCGAGCTCCGCGATGCGCTCCATCGCGCGGATCTTCGGTGCACCCGACACCGTTCCCGCGGGAAAGCACGCCCGGAACGCGTCGAGCGCGTCGAGTCCACCTGCGAGCTCACCCTCAACGACGGAGGTGAGGTGCATGACGTGCGAGAAGCGGTCGACGCGCATGAGCTCTTTCACGCGCACCGTTCCACCACGCGACACGCGTCCGATGTCGTTGCGCGCCAGGTCGACGAGCATCACGTGCTCGGCGCGCTCCTTCTCCGACGCGCGCAGATCCTTCTCGTTGGCCGCGTCCTCGGCTTCGTCCGCCCCACGCGGCCGTGTCCCGGCGATCGGATGCATCACGACGGTGCCGCCCTCCACCCGAACGAACGGCTCCGGCGAAGCGCCGACCAGCGTGGCCGCGGGGGTCTCGAGAAGAAACATGTAAGGCGATGGATTGACGTGCCGTAATGCTCGATAGAGCGAAAGCGGCTCGGGCGACGGGCTGACGTCGAAGCGCTGCGACAGGACGATCTGGATGCAGTCGCCATCGGCGATCAGCTCGCGCGCGCGGCGAACGCGGTCCTCGAACTCGGCCGGCGTTCCGTTCGCGGTCATCGCGGGCCGCGTGCTGGATCCTCCCCCGAGCGGCGGCAGCGGCGCGTCGAGCGCAGCGAACACGCGCGCGATCGCGCGTGCCGCTCCGCCGGGCCTCGCTGCGTCGTCGTGCGCGAGGACCGTGAGCGTGTGCCGCAGATGGTCGAACGCGATGACGGTGTCGTAGACGCCGAAGGACGCGTCGGGGATCGGCGCGGCGGCGTACGGATCGTGCGCGGCGAGAGGCAGACGCTCGAAGCGGCGCGACGCCTCATAGCCCACGAAGCCGACGGCACCGCCGCTGAAGCGAGGCAGCCCCGGGATCGTGCGACGCCGATAGCCCGCCAGCCGCTCGCGCAGGGTCGCGATCGGATCGCGGCCGTCGCCGGCGTGGAACTCGAGCGTCTCGCGCGGCATCACGCCGATGAACGAGAATCGGCCCATGCGCTCGCCGCCCTCGGCCGACTCGAGGAGGAAGGCGCCGCCGAGCGCACGCAGCTTCGCGAACGCCGAGACCGGAGTCTCGAGATCCGCGAGCCGCTCGCGCATCACGGGCACGAGATCGATGATCCGATCGGCTGTGACCGCCATTTCGCCTCCCTTTCAGAAATAGAAAGACCCTCGCTCCCAACATCGGGACGAGGGTCGTGGTGCCACCCGAACTTGCCGGTCCTTAGCGGTCCGGCCTCTGCCTCCACTTCATGGAGCGCCCCGTGGTAACGGAGGGCTTCCGGCCGCACGTACTTGCCCCAGGCGTTCTGCGCGGCGCCTTGCGGGATCCATTCGCGCCTCGTCGACCCTCCCGGCTCTCACCACTCCCGGTTCGCTGCAGGGCCCTTGAGGCCTACTCGTTCCCGCTCGAACGACGTGCGCGCAGCGTACCGAAAAGGCCCATTTTTGACCATAGCCAGCTGCCGCCCCAAGGCACCAAACACGACCCAAAGACACCAGGACCGGGCGCGGGAGGCCGCTTCGTACAGTTATTTCGTGAAGATCACACCGGCTGGCGGACGACCCCTCGGGCGAATGGCGGTCCGTTCGACCCTTTCCACCCACCCGCCGGCCAAGGTGCGGGAGGTCCTCCATGGCCTGCCGACGGCGACCGGCTACACGACGAGCGTCAAGCCGCTCCGGTACCGGACGGGGCCGCATCTGCAGGCCTTCACCTACTGGGACCATCCGGAGATCGTCATCCAGGTGCCCGAGCCCTTCCGCCCGTTCCGCGAGCGCGTGGACCTGGGCTCGCTCGGCGTGCCGAACGTGCTCTTCCGCACTCGCCGCGACGTCATCCGATTCCTCTATCTCCACGAGTTCTGTCACTGGTGGCTGTACCTGACCCACGGCTGGGGCTCCTCGGCCGAAATCCAGTGCGACCGGTACGCATACGCCAACTACAAGCGCCGGGGGGCCGTGCGCCCGCCTGCGATCCGCACGCCCCTGGGAGCGCGCGGCCTGACCCCTAGTCGGAGCCGATCCGTTCCAGCGTGACCAGGGGGATCTGCAGCGCGGGCACGACGAGCAGGTCGTAACGACGGATGAGCGCGTTCAGCTCACCGACCGCGCTCTCGAGCTCTGCCCGTACCTTTTGATCGCGCGCCGCGGTCGCGTGCGAGGCGTCGATGATCTGATCCGCGGGCAGCTCCGCCAAGAAGCGCGTCCGGTCACGCATCCACTCGTGATGCGCAGCAAGTCGCCGCTTGATCCGCGCGCGATGGGCATCGATCTCCTTGCGCAGATCGACCCAGGCTGGCACGGCGTCGGCCTGCCGCATGACGTGGCGCGCAGCCCAGCCGTCGTCGGTGCCGCGGTCGTCGTCGTGGAGCGGTGCGCCTTCGCCGGGTAGGCTGCGGAGCTCGCCGCTCTCAGCGAGATGACTGATGCGGCGGGCCGCGTCCTCTTCGAGCTTCCGCATCTTCGCCGAACGCGGGTCGTCCACCGCGCTCAGTATCGGACGGCGCGGCGTGTCACGCGATCGCCAGAGTTCGGCGACGTGCGGGCTCAAGCGATGCGGCGCGTGACGTACCCCTCTGGGCCGACGGCGACGGCCGTAGGAACGAGCGCGACCCCGTACTTGCGCGCCAGCTCCGGTCGCCGCGAGACGTCGACCATGACGAGCCGCCCACCGGCCGACCGCAGCTCATCCTCGAGCGTGTGGCAATCGGTGCAGAGCGGATGCGTGAACTGCACGACGGTCTCGCCCTCGTGCCGCTCGGCGCCGAGCTCCGCGAGGTCGACCCGTGTGATCGTGCCCGGACGGATCCCGCGCAGCCGCGCGCCGACCTTGTACAGCTCGCAGCCGACGCACAGGCCGGTCGCGGCCGCGAGGAGCGCAAGCGCCGCGACGATCAGCCCGAGTCCCCAGCCGAGGGCGGTAAGGCCGAACGCGTGCGCCACCGACGCGCCGCTTAAGAAGGCGACTCCGACCATGTTCGCGAAGCGTGGCGGACGGCTGTCCTCGATCGGGCCCTCGCCGAAGCGAGGCTGGATCGCTTCGAAGTAGAGCAGGCATGGGAGGCACCATCGACGCCCGAAGCGCAGGCCGATGGCGAGCTGCGCGGCGAGCAGGGTCAGGATCGGCCACGCGCCGGTCGCGAAAGCGACGAGCGAGAGCGCGCCGACGATCGCCTGATTCGTGCGCGGCGCGCGCGCGTCGATGACGTCCGTATCGGTCCAGGGATCGGCTTTGCGTGTGATGGCCATTGGGGCAGTCCTCGTTTCTTGAATCCGAGGCTACCGCTCGGAACTGTCCCTGACGGTGACGGCGATCGAAGTCCGTGCACTCTGCCCACGGGCGAGGCCGCCCTACCCAGGGATTACCGAAGCGTCCGCAACGGCGCGACCGCTCGCGGCGTGTAGCGCGGCCCTTTCGGCGACAACACGCTCTCGAAGGGAACGATCGCCTCCGCCATGAACCGTAGCGGCGGGACGTAAAGGCCCGCCGCGGCCGCCGCGATCGCCCGCGCCGTCGTTGGATCGACATCCGGTTTCACTCGGGCGAGCGTGACGTGTGGACGGAACGGCTTGTCATCGAACGGCACATCGCGAGCTGTGAGCGCATTGCGGACGGCGGTCGCGACCGTGGCGCTCTCCATTGCGCCCTCCCCCATGCCGATCCACACCACGCGAGGTGCGCCGCCTTCAGGGAAGCGTCCCGCGCGGTCGAGCGTGACTGCGAAGGGATCCTGCGCCAAGGCGGCCTCGGCGGACGCCGCGAGGACATCCACAAGACGCTCATCCGAGACTTCGCCGACGAACGCCAGCGTCACATGCAGCAGCTCCGGCCGAACACGCCGCAGGCCCGGCAATTCGGGAAGAAGCGCCGCGGCCGCGGACGCGATCTCAGGAGGAAGAGGAAGCGCGATGAAAAGGCGCATCTGGGGAGGCTAGGGGTGACGACGAAAGAGCGCGACGCGGTGAGAAGCGACCGCGCGACAGCTCCGCGCGGGCGCCGCTAGAGGCCGGCGGCGTGCGCCTGGTCTTGCACCAGGAGCGCGATGAACGTCAGGCCGAGGACGAAGGACACGCCTGAAAGGAGCGCCATGCGCAGAGTCTCGCTCTGACTGATCCGGGTCCGTGTGGCAACAACGATCTCACTCATCGCATACCAGATAAGCAAGCCGCGTGCCGCTCGTTATGCGCAGAAGAAAGCGGTAACGGACGTGTAACTAAGCGGGCGTTGGCGCGGTCTGCGGACCCTTGCCCTTCTCGGTCTTGTCACGTGCCTTGACCTCGCCGGCGGGCGCGCCCGGGGGCGTCGCGTCGGGGCCACCCGTCGCCGCCGCGACCGGCAACGCCTCGTCGCCGTCATTGAAGAGCCGGTTGAACTCGTCCGTCTCGAGCGTCTCCTGCTCGATGAGCTTGCTCACGACGAGGTCCAGCTTGTCGCGGTTCTGCGTCAGCACGTCGTAGGCACGCTGCCGAGCGCGCTCGACGATGTCGTGCACCTCGGAATCGATGATCTTCGCGACGTCCTCCGAGTAGTTGCGCTCTTCCTGGATCTGACGACCGAGGAAGATGAGCTCGTCGCTCTTGCCGTACTGCAGTGGCCCGAGCTTCTCGCTCATGCCGAACTTCGTCACCATCTGACGCGCCATGTGCGACGCCTTCTCGATGTCGTTGCTCGCGCCGGTGGTGACGTCCCCGCCCAGATGCAGCTGCTCCGCGACCCAGCCGCCGAGTGCCGCCGCGATGTCGTCCTCGAACTCTCTGCGCGTACGGAAATAGCGGTCCTCCTGCGGGAGCGACCAGGTGACGCCCATGGCCATGCCGCGGGCGACGATCGAGATCTTGTGCACCGGGTTCGTGTGCTTGAGCAGCTTGAAGCAGAGAGCGTGGCCCGCCTCGTGGTACGCGACGATCCACTTCTCCTTCTCGGTGATGACGCGCGAGCGTCGCTCGGGACCGAGGGCGACCTTCTCGAGCGCCTCTTCAAAGTCGATCTGCGCGATCGTTTTCTTGCTGCGGCGCGCGGCGAGGATCGCGGCCTCGTTCACGACGTTCGCGAGATCCGCGCCGGAGAAGCCGGGTGAGATCTGGGCGATGCGCAGGAGCTCGACGTTCTTGTCGAGCGGCTTCCCGCGCACGTGCACCTCGAGGATGGCCTTGCGGCCCTTGATGTCGGGGCGGTCGAGCACGACCTGGCGGTCGAAGCGGCCCGGACGGAGCAGGGCCGGGTCGAGCACGTCGGGACGGTTCGTCGAGGCGAGCACGATCACGTTGGTGCCCGTGTCGAAGCCGTCCATCTCGACGAGGATCTGGTTCAGGGTCTGCTCGCGCTCGTCGTGCGATCCGCCGAGGCCGGCGCCACGCTGGCGGCCGACCGCGTCGATCTCGTCGATGAACACGATGCACGGTGCGTTCCGCTTCGCCTGGTCGAACAGGTCGCGCACGCGGGAGGCGCCGACGCCGACGAACATCTCGACGAACTCGGAGCCCGAGATCGAGAAGAACGGGACGCCCGCCTCGCCCGCGACGGCGCGCGCGAGCATCGTCTTGCCCGTGCCGGGCGGGCCGACGAGAAGCACGCCGCGTGGGATGCGCGCGCCTAGGGTCGAGAACTTTTCCGGATATTTCAGGAACTCGACCACCTCGGCGAGCTCCTGCTTGGCCTCGTCGACGCCGGCGACGTCATCGAACGTAGTCGCGGGCTTGTTGCCGATGAACATGCGCGCGCGGCTCTTGCCGAACGACAGCGCCTGGTTATTCGTGCCCTGGGCCTGACGCATCATGTAGAAGAAGAAGCCACCGATCAGCAGCACGGGCAGAAGGCTCAAGAGGATCGAGCCGATCACCGAGAACGTGGCGCTCGGCTCATCGTATTTGAGGTCGACCGGCTGGCTGTGCGACGCGTTGTACGCCGTGATCGCCTGGGACAGCGGGTCCTGCTGGGTCGAGTCCGGAAGATTGACGAGCCTCTTGGTGCTGGTCCCGTCGTTCAGCTCGATCGTGGCCTTGTTCGCGACCACGGTCACGGACTTGACCTTGCCCGCCTGGACGAGCTGGACGGCCTCGGTCATCGACGCAGGCTGGATCGGCTGCGTCTGCGAGCGGTAGGCGTACAGCAGCGCCAGGCCCATGACGACCAGAAGCAGGGTGAGGATGCCGTTCTTGAAGATGCGGTTATCCAGGTTCAGGCGCGTCCTCGATTCCCGCCTCGTGGGCGTGGTACTGCTTTCGATGCTACCTGACGAACTGGCAGAGAACTGGCGACCGGGTAGTCACCCTTCGTAGGGCTGTCCGAGACAGGCTCAGACACGATCGAAGCAGGCTCAGCCGCGATAGCGATGCGGCCGCTCTGTGGCGGAGTTGTCACTCCGGGTACCCAGATCACTGCATCGTCCAACGTGACAAGGGGCCAGGTGTCGCGTGCCCGTGCCGGCACCTTCGCGTCGACGAAGATGTCCTGGAGCTTCCCCATCGCAGCGATCCGGTCGCCCGGGCGGCGCGCGCGTACGCCGAGGCGAGTGGCGCTCGGCGCATCGACCGCGCCGGCATGAGGTGTTCCGTTGGCTGGCATGTCCAGTGTGATGCGCCAACCGTGCCACAGGACCTGTTTGCCGCGCTCCAGTGGGACGGGCGCGAGGACGCGCGGCCCGGAACCGGGCGCGCTCGCCGCAGCGGCGTTCCCGCGAACGAGGATGAGCCGCGAGTACTCGCGCACCGCTTGACCGCCCGGCAGGTCGATCCGGCGGCTGCCGTGGGTACTGCTCGCGAGCTTGATCAGCGCGACGCGATGGCTGGCCGACAGGGTGATCCCACCCGCGGCGACCCACGCATCCGCCAGCGCGCGCTCGCGCAGCGCGGGATCGGTCGGCAATGTGCGGACGTCGAGATCCGCCCTCCCCAGAGCCGACGGGCCGTTGCGTCTCGCAGCCGTTGCGGCGTCGCGTCTCGCGATATTCGGGTCGTCGCGTCTCGCGTCATCGCCTGGGTCAACGGTCTTGCCGCTCGTGAATTGCGCCTCGACCTCAGCGGCCGCATCGGCGAACCGTGCGAGCGCGGCGCGCACCTGTGGGTTGATGCGCTCGAGCTCGGGCAGGACGCGAAGGCGGACGCGATTGCGCGCGAAGCGGAGCGACTCGTTGCTCGGATCCTCGCGCGGGCGGATCTTCGCGGCCGCACACATCGCATGTGTCTCCGCGCGGCCGATCGCGAGGAGCGGCCGCGCGATCCCGTCGCGCACCGGCCGCATGCCGGCGGCGCCCGCCAGCCCGGCACCGCGTGTCAGATGCAGGAGCACGGTCTCCGCTTGATCGTCCATCGTGTGACCCGTTGCGATCGCACCCGCGCCGATCTCGCTCGCGAAGCGCCGGAGGAACGCGTAGCGGTCAGTGCGCGCGTCGTCTTCGCTCTTGGGCGCACGCGCTGCGCGGCCGACGCGGATCGGCGCGCCGATGAGGTTCGCGAGATCCGCGACGAAGGCAGCGTCCTTCGGTGCTGAGCGTGGGCGCGTCCGGTGATCGAAGTGCGCGACGTGGAGAACGAGACCAAACTCCTCGCGCAGCTCCGACAGGATGAGCGCGAGCGCGACGGAATCCGTGCCGCCAGAGACCGCGACGACGAGCGGACCCGGGCGGAAGATGGCGTGCTGGCGCGCGAAAGCCCGAACTGTCGCGACAACGGTGCGGGGCGCGGTCTCTGCCACCGGTGGCTGGGGTCGGATTCGAACCGACGACCTGGCGGTTATGAGTCGCCTGCTCTGGGCCAACTGAGCTACCCAGCCTCGTTAACTCGGATTGTAGGTTTTCGCCTCGTTCGGCCGCGAGCCTTGTCCGAAATTCCACTTCCGTCAGAAGATGCTTTCGTGCGTTGCACCTTCGGCAGGCCGGAAGGATGTTCTCGATCGCGTTGGAGCCCCCTCGCGCCAAGGGGATGCGGTGGTCGGCCTCGAGGGGACCCACCTCACCGCAATAGGCGCAGCAACCTTGATAGAGCTCCACGAGTGCGAGCCACTCCCCGGACGTGAAGGAGCCGTCGGCGGCAAGCTTGCGAGCCCGATGGTTCTGCCATTTGGCGAGGACGATTTCCGGATGCTGGCGGTGATAGAGGGCGGTATGTGCTAGCCGCTCTTCGCGGTGGCGCGCGTAGTAAAGGCGGTTCTTCGCGCTGTGCTCTTCGGGGTGAGCAATCCTCCAGCGACGCACGGCCTCGCGCGCTTTTTCGGGATAGCGCTTGAGCCACTCGCGCGCGTACCGGCGCTGATCCTCAGGGTTCTTGTATGGCACGCGTCCTATCTAGCAGACAGACAGCGCCGTGTGAATAGGCGGTCCGCTACGAAGTCGGACCGTCGGGAGACTCCGAAGCGAGGCGCGCGCGGAATTCTTGCTCCGTCATCGCGTGTTTGCGCAGGTTGCACCGAGCGCAAGCGGGGATGATGTTTTCGATCGTGTTCGTTCCGCCGCGGGATAGGGGGATGCGGTGGTCGGCATGCAGTGACGCACTTTCACCGCAGTACGCGCAGCGACCGGCAACTTCGGCGACGAGCGACATCCATTCCCCAGCGGTGAACGCAGGAAAGCCGCGCACGCGGTCACGCCGACGGTTGTGCATTGCCCGGCGGACCGCAGCTCGATTCGGACTCGACTCGATAATTCGCCTGATCTTGTCCGGATCCCGCGCGTATCGCTCACGGCTCTGAGCTGCATGCTCTGCCGGATGATTCTTCCGCCAACGTCGCATCGCCTCGCGCGCCTTTTCGGCGTTGTTGCGGATCCATTCGCGCCCGTACGCGCGTCGCTGCTCTGGGTCTTTGTATGGCACGCACCGTTATTTACCAGGAACCCAATGGCGTGTGAATAGGACCGCCGAGGGCAGACAAACAAAGAGCCCGGGCGTCGTGCCCGGGCCTCGCTGTTGCGGGAGCGCGATTCGAACGCGCGACCTTCGGGTTATGAGCCCGACGAGCTACCGCTGCTCCATCCCGCGAGAGTCATTGTAGCGCTCATCGCGTGCCCACGAACAGCGCGATCCATCTCGTCATGCGGCTCGGTCGTTCGCTCTGCGCCGTCGATCGATCTCGCGCATTCGCATCGCGCTGCACCGCGATCAGCGCCTCCCACGGCCACACCCATCCGAGCTGCTTGGCCTTCTCGATCACGTAGTCCGACGTCTTCTTCTCCGCGTTCGAGGTCTGCAGCTGCGCGCGGTACGCCTGCTCGTACCCGATCTGCGCGTTGAGATCGCTGATCGTCCGCGCGAGCGCGTTCTCCTGGATCGTCACCGTGGCGAAGGCCGACGCGAGCACGAGTCCGCCGACGAGCACGGCCACCGCGACGAGCGGACGGAACGACCGGCTCGACTTGCGCGATGTGCGGCGATGGGTGCTCACGGACGAATCATCGCGCAGCGCTCGACAGAAAAGAAGCCGTCGATCTCCGATCGAAGCCCGCGATTCTCGACGAACCGAATCAATCTCCGAACGGCAATGGCGGCACGCTCAGGCCGGCGGCCATGGCGGCTCCGCGTCCGATGAGCCCGAGCAGGTGCTCCGCCGCCAGCGCGTCCTGCACCTGGCTCGTGAACGCCGCGACGATCACCGTGCGTGACGGCCCAGCGAACACGGCGACGTCGTTCCGCGACGCGTCGAGCGTCCCGCTCTTGCTCGGGACCTTCGTGTTCGGAGCCATATAGCGGCGCAGCTTCCGGTCATCCTCGCAGCGCGCCATGATCGCGAGCACGGCATCCGATGTAGCGCGGTCGCGACATTCGCCGACGACAAGACGCGCGAGCAGCGCCACGAGGTCGCTCGCGGTGGCGACGTTCTCGAGGCCGCGCTTGGCGGCTTCAAAGTCATACATCTTCCGCTTCAGGGCGGTGTCCGTGATCCCCCACTCAGCCATCCGCGCAGCCACTCGCCCGAGGCCGAACCGCTCGATGACGCGGTTCGTCGCGGTGTTGTCGGAGAGGACCATCATCACCGCCGCCAGATCCCGCAGCGACAGCGCCGTGACGTCGCTCATGTCGCGGAGCACGCCGGATCCGTCGACGCGCTCTCCGGTCGCGACCTCCTCCGCCAGGTCGATCAGTCCGTCGGCGGCGTCCGCATAGAGCGCCATGACCAGCGGCACCTTGATCACAGACGCAGCAGGGTACGCGCGGTCGGGCTCGTGAGCGAAGAGCGCCTCTCCGTCAGCCGAGTGCGCGAGCGCGCCGACACGGAACGGTGCGCGCGCGATGAGCTCGCGTGCGGCACCGAAATGATCCTGCATAGGGCGAGGCTAGCGCCTAACCTTCGAGGCGTGACCCGAATTGCGCTCATGCGGATCGTCACCGCACTTTGCGCAGCACTCGTGCTCTCGTCGTGCATCTTCGGCCCCGACACGACGCAGCCCACGCCAACTCCAACCTCCACGACCTCTTCAGGCCCGACGCGCCCACGGCTCGAGCTCTCCACGTATCAGTACGCCCTGCAGACGAGGAACAAGATGCGCGTTGGCGTCCGCGACAACGCCGCGCCGTACTCAATGCGCGGCACCAACGGCCAATACACCGGGCTCGAACCGGACATCGCGCGCGAGATCGCAAAGGCGATCTGGGGCACGATCGACGATCCGAGCACGCACATCGAATGGATCTCCGTCGACAACTCGACGCGTGTCTCCTCACTCACCAACAATCAAGCGGACATCGTGGTCGCTGATCTCCTGATCAACGACGCGAACAAGAAGGTCATCGACCTATCCGACGGCTATTACAGGGACGGCCAGCGTCTCTTGGTAATGAAGACCAACGATCAGATCAAAGAGCTAGTCGACGTCGCGGCCGGCGACCAGACGGTCACAGTGGTCAAGGGCACGCCGTGGGAAGAGAACGTGCGGCGCGTCACCAACGACCGTGCGAAGGTCTTTCCGCTCGACACGCTCGAGTTCTGCATGCAGGCGCTCACCTCCGGCGCCGCCGACGCGCTGACGCAGGATGAAGCCGCGCTCGTCGGTCTCGTCCTCAAGGACACCACCGTCAAGATCGTTGGCAAGCAGTTCACCGACGACCAGATGGGGATCGGCATCAAGCAGAACGTGAGCGCCGATCGCCAGGGCTTCCGAGAGTTCGTCAACAACTCGCTCCTGAAGATCGTCGCCGACCGCACGTGGGCGAAGCTCTACGAGACCTACGTCACGCCGGTGACCGGCGAAAGGAAGCAGCTACCGACGGACTAGAGCGCCCTATCCAGCCATACGCGCTTCGACCCTCGCGCGATCCGCGAGACCCTCCGTCCCGACCGCCTCGACGGCGAACGACGCGACCGCGTGCGCGAACCGCACGCACTCGAGCAGCGGGCGCCCCTCGGCGAGCGCGATCGCGAGCCCTGCCGCGAACGCGTCACCCGCGCCCGTCGGATCGACGACGCGGTCGGCGTGGAACGCTGCGACCATGGTCTCAGTGCCGTCGACGAGCACGAGCGATCCGCGCTCGGCGAACGTGACGATCACTGGCGCGTGCAGGGGCAGGGGCCCCTGGGCGCGAAGCGACGCCCAACGACGCGGTTCGCTGAGATCTCCGCCGACGTCCTCGTCGCTCAAGACGATGGCGGACGCGGTCGCGGTGACCTCGGCCACATCCTCCCAGCGGCGCGGATGGATCGATCCATCTGCATCCCACTCCCGCAGATATCCCTGCGCGGTCACCACGCTGGCGGCTTCGCCGGAGGCGCCGAGAAGACTGCGATCGATCTCGTGTGCGATCGAGCCGAGGATCACCGCCTGCGCGGAACGCAGAGCGGGCGGGACGTCGCCTAGCGCCAATCCGCGCGCGCGAGCCTTGAGCTTCATCAGGCGCTTCCCGTCCTCATAGCGGAACGCGAAGGTCGTCGTGACTTCGGCCGGCAGCGCGTGGAGCTCGATGCCCAGGCGCGTGCACCGTTCTTCGAGCGGCGCTCGTTCATTCGGCCCGACGCGCGTCACGATCGCAACTCGCGCACCCAGCCGCGCGACCGTCGCGGCCGTATAGAGCACCGTCCCGCCGAGGCGCCAGGTCGGCTCGCCGGCGAACTCGTCGCGGGCCACGTGGCCGATCGCGAGAAAGCGGATGGGCGCCGTCATCAGACGTTGAACAGCACGTGGAGGCAGTCGCCGTCCCGCACCGGATAGGTCTTTCCCTCGGTGCGCATGATGCCCAGCTTCTTCGCATTCGCTTCGGAGCCCGCCTTCAACAGCTCGTCCCAGCGGATGACTTCCGCCCGGATGAACCCGCGCTCCAGATCCGAGTGGATCGCGCCCGCGGCCTGCTGCGCCGGGGTGTTCGCGGCGATCGTCCACGCGCGCACTTCGTCCTCGCCCGTCGTGAAGAACGAGATCATTCCCAGCAGCTCGTACGTCGCGCGCACGACGCGCGAGAGCGCAGCCTCCGTGACGCCGAGCTCGGCGCGGAACGCTGCGGCCTCCGCCGCCGGCAGCTCGGCGATCTCCGCCTCGAGCTTTGCGCACACCGGCACGACGGCCATGCCTTTGTGTTTCGCCGCCGCGACGCGCAGTGGCGCCAGGATCGGATCCGAATTCGCCACGTCGGACTCGTCGATGTTGGCGATCACCAGCTGCGGCTGGAGCGTGAGGAAGCGATAGCCGCGGATGGACTTGCGCTCGTCGTCATCGAGCCCGATGTCGCGCAGCGGTGTCTCCGCATCGAGCGCAGCCATGGCCTTCTGAAGCACGAGCCTCTCGCGCTCGCGCGCCTCCTTCTCGGGACCCTTTGCCGTGCGGATCTCTGGCTCGATCCGCTCCAGCCGCTTCTCGACGACAGCGTGATCCGCGAAGAGCAGCTCGAGCTCGAGGCTCGAGAGATCGCGCACCGGATCGATGGTCGCGTCGACGTGCGGGACCGACGGATCGCGGAACGCGCGCACCACGTGCACGAGCAGGTCGGAGCTGCGCAGGTCGCCGAGCTTCTGCGTGCTGATCCCCTGCCCCTTCTCGGCGGAGTGCGCGAGACCAAGATCGCGATACGTGACTTCCGCGAGCGTCGTCTTCTTCGGCTTGAACATCCCGCTGAGCTTGTCGATGCGCTCGTCGGCGACCTTCGCCACCCCGACGTTCGTCTCGCCCTCCGCGCCTGCGAACGCGCCGGTCGATGCATGACCGCCGGTGAGCAGATTGAAAAGCGTCGTCATTCCGACGTACGGCAGTCCGGTGATGGTCGAGACGAGGTTCATTGGAGCTGTGTCGCCTCCACGTCGAGGTCCTCGCCGAAGATCGTGCGCGCGACCATGCGAAAGCGGTCCACCGGTCCGGTCGCGTGCACTTCGTGCTTTGGTCGGCCGGGGCCCGCGAGCAGTCGATGTGATGCCAGGACCTCGCGCACGGCGAGCGCGGTCGTCGTCGCGGAATCGACCACCCGCACGCCAGGCCCGGCGATCTTCGCGAACTCGTCGCGCAGCAGCGGGTAATGCGTGCAGCCGAGGAGCAGCGTGTCCACGACCGGCGTCACGACACCGCCCTCGGTCAGCAAGGGCTCGACGTACTCACGCACGGCCGCGAGCGCCTCGGGCGTCCCGGCCTTCCCCGCCTCGACGATCGTGACGAGCTTGGGACAAGCCTGCTGGATGACATCCGCGAGCGGATCGAGATCGCGCACCGCGCGCACGTACGCACCGGAGCGGACCGTACCCAGCGTCGCCAGCACGCCGATCGCGCGCCGCGCCGACGCGGCCACCGCGGCCGACGCACCAGGACGCACCACACCGATCACCGGCACCGGCGACTCGTCGCGCACGGTCTCGAGCGCGGCGCTCGTCGCGGTGTTGCACGCGATCACGATGAGCTTGCAGTCGCGAGCCGCGAACCAGCGGAGCGCCTCGCGCGTGAAGCCGATCACTTCCGCGGCCGGCCGTGGTCCGTAGGGCATGCGTGCCTCATCGCCCAGATAGATCGTCGCCTCGGACGGCAGCTGCTTGCGGAGCTCCTTCAAGACGGTGAGGCCGCCGACGCCCGAGTCGAAGACGCCGATGGGCAGCGCGCTGCGATCGGCCACGATCGCGGCTACTTGCGCTGCTGCGAGACGAGAGCGGTGGCGAGGTGTTCGATCGCCTTGCTGATCGCCGCGTTCGGCTGCGAGAGCACGAACGGCGTCTGCTTGTTGAGCGAGTCGCTCACGATCTTCCAATCGGTCGGGATTTCGCCGATCACCGGGAGGTTGAGGGCGTGCTCGAGACCGCCACGGGACATGCCCGAGGCCGTATCGGACTGATTCACGACGAGGAGGATCGGCTTCTGGCCTTTGTAGCCAAGCGCCTCGAACGTGTCGATGGCCGCGCGCGCGTTCGCGACGGTCGCGGTCATGTAAGTGACGACGATGAGGATGAGGCTCGCCGCGTCGAGGATCGCGAGCGTGTCCTCGGTGAGGCGGGCGGGCGTATCGACGATGGTGTAGTCGTGACTCTCGGCGAGGAAGCCCATCGCCGCCGCGATGTCCGCGGCCTGCACGAGGTCGGCCTCCTCGGGACGTCCAGGGGCGAGCAGCACGTGCACTCCGCCGGGGCCTTCCCACAGGATCTCGCTGAGCGTCGTGCGCATCGCGCCCGCCGCCGGCAGGTCGACGAACGAACGCGTCGTCGGCGGTACTTGCAGCACGTGCCGGATGGCGCCGAACTGCATGACGCCATCGAGGAGCGCCACGGCTTTGCCTTGCTTGCGCAGCACGCACGCGAGATTGATCGCGAGCGTCGTCTTTCCCGTGCCGCCCTTCGGCGAGTACACCGCGACGGTCACTCCCTTCGACTTCGCGACACCCTTACCGACGTTGAGCGCGACACCAAGCTCGTTCGCGCCGCCGGGGAGCACGAACACCGCGTCGATGCCCAGGTCGGGCTTCGGATCGATCGGGCGCTGCGGGACGGTCACCATGACGATGCGCGTGCCGGGGGAGGCCGCGCGGATCTTCTTCGCGACGTCGAAGCCCGTGGTCTTGCCCTGGAGCAAGGCGTCGATCATCACGATGTCCGGTTTCTCGGTCGCCGCCTGTGCGATGGCGGCGTCGGCCTCGGTCTGGACACCGGCCAGCTCGACGTCCTTCTCCCGGGCCAACATCGATTGAAGGTGCTCGGCGACCTGCGGCAGGTCCTCGATCAGCAGAACTCGTTTCATCGACGGCGAGTTTAGGTCACTTCGCGGTGCGGAGGCGCAGGCTTGCGGCTCCGGCGAGCCCCAGCGCGACAGCAATGAACGAAAGTCCCACTCGCAGGCTGATCCCCTCCCAGTACCAGTCGGGATACAGGCGGATCAGGTTGCTCGTCGCCGGGTCGAAGAGGAAGTTGCCCTGCGGGAAGAACACGTAATGGAAGGCAAGGAACAGCGGCTCGAAGGCGAAGATCGCCACCACTCCGATGAGCACGACGCATGCGGCGGCGATCAACGACCCGTCCCGCACGAGCCGCCACATCTCGCGCGGTGAACGTGCCCGTGCGCGCTGCAGCCGGATGAAGATCACGAGGAGCGATACCGGCACGAGGAAACGCGTGGCTTCGAACACGCGGCGAACGTCGGCCATGTGCGCGTACTCGTCCTCCGAGAACACGATCGGCATCGCCGGGGGTCGCGGTGGATCGGCCATCCCCCAGGTCACGTAGCGCGACCATTGGCCGTGGAGCAGGACCGCCGTCTCGACATCCGTCTCGTGCGTCCGGCCGCCGGGCGCGACGAACACGAATCGATCGACGCCGTTCGCGCGCGCGAGATCGCGATACGGAGTCTCACCCGACCACACGAGCGCGAAGACGACGAGACCTGCGACCGTCAGCGCAAGTACGAACAAGGCGAGTTCGAGCGCTCTCATGCCGGCACGACACCGAGTCCGGGCCGTTCGCTGAAGACGAAGCGGCCGTCTTGAACAAGCACCGCGCGGAAGGGATCGTCGACGATGAGCAGATTGCCGTCGAGGTCGGCCCATTCGACCGACGGCGCGAGATGAGCCGCTGCGGCGATCGCGACGCTCGTCTCGGCCGCGCGGCATCCGAGCATCACCTTGAGCCCGAGGTCATGCGCGCGCTTGATCATCGTGTGCGCCTCGGCAATGCCACCGCTCTTTTGAATCTTCACGTTGATCCCGTCGCAGGCCTCGGCGAGGCGATCGACGTCATTGACGCGCACCGCCGCCTCGTCCGCCACGATCGGCAGCTCGCTGTGCACGCGGACGAAGCGGAGCCCGTCGATGTCCTGCGGGGGCGTCGGCTGCTCGACGAACTCGATGTCGAATCGGACGATCCGCCTGATGCGCTCGGGCGCTTCCTCGGGCGTCCACGCCGCGTTGGGGTCGACGCGGATCGGGCCACTGAATCGCTCGCGGATGCCCGCCAGGACTGCCTCGTCGTCACCATGCCCGAGCTTCACCTTGAGCACCTTGTAGCCCTTCGCGGCAGCGGCCGCAGCGCGCTCGGCCATGACCGCCGGCTCGGCGATGCCGATCGTGAACGAGGTTGGCGGCGCATCGGTGCCCGGGATGCCCAGGAACGTGTGCAGGGGCAGGCCCGCGGCCTGTGCCGCGCGGTCGTGGCCCAGCGTGTCCAGCGCGCACGCGGCCGCTCCTCCGTGCGGGAACCGCCCGTCGAGCCGCTGCTTGAGCGTCGCGAGATCCGCGGGGTCCTCGGGTAGCAGGTCGAGCGCACTCCGCACGTCGGCTTCGATGCTCTCGCTCGTCTCATTGAAGAACGGATCGGGCGAACCCTCGCCGCGAGACACCCGGCCGGCCTCGTCGAGCTCGACGATCACGACGCGCTTCTCGGTGCGCACGGCGCGCGAGATCTGGAAGGGCACCGCGAGATGGACGTCGAGCGTGTAGACGCGGGTCTTCATCCAGCCGCCGGCCGACGCGACTCCACTGCTGTGATCAGAGCCCAGGCGAGCAGATCCGCGCCGAGGGCGCCGTCGCGGATCGGGTCGGCGGCGGGAAGCCTGGTCTCGCCGCCCGCTTCGGAGATCGACGCGCGCGCGAGATCATCGGTCAGACGAGCGGTGTTCAAGGCGACCGCGACCACACGCGCACGCTCAGCGCCGCTCGGGCGTGACCATGACGCGGCCTCCTCGTAGATCCCGATGCACTCGGTGAGCGACCGCAGGCGCAGCCCTTCCCGTTCGTATCCCTTCATCACCGGTCGAGCCGCGTCGTGGCACAGGACCAGGAGATCGGGCGCGGTCCCGTGCAGTAGCCCGAGCGTCACGCCGGAAAACCCCGGATGCGTGAGCGAGCCCTGCCCTTCGACGATCACGTAGTCGGCTGATTCCGCGGCGTCGCAAACCATCTTCTCAGCCGCGCCGGCGATGAAGTCGGCGACAACGGCGTCGACCGCGATCCCCTCGCCCGCGATGGCGATGCCCGTCTGACCGGTCGCGACGAAGGCGGCGCGCTTGCCCGCACGGCGCAGCGCTTCAGCGATCTCGAGCGACGCCGTCATCTTCCCCACCGCGGCGTCGGTGCCGACAGTGAGCACGACGATCGCGCCCTCGCGCCGCGCACGGTGTCCGCCGATCGGGAGAGGCGCTGGTGGCTCGCGGAGTTCGCGCACCGTCGCATTGCCGCGCTCGGCCGCCGCGGCCAGCGCCGGATCGGAGAGAACGCGTTCGTGCAGTCCATTCCAGACCGTGATGCCGCGCTCGAGCGCGCGCGCCAGATGAGGGCGATACGAGTCCGCGATGCGGCCGCCCGCGGACGCCGTGCCGATCAGCAACGCCTCCGCGCCGAGTGCGATCGCTTCGTCGACCGTCGCGACAATTGGCACGCCCTTTCCAACCCCGACGACCGCGAATGCGTCCCGGCCCACCGTGGCCGAATCGACGATCGCTACCACGGGATAGGGCGAGTAGCGCAGGACGCCGATCGCGGTCTTCGCCGTCGCCGGCGCGAATTGGCCCTCCGCGAGGATCGCGAGTTTCACGCGTCTCCAAAGTCGCGGCCCTGCCGGAGGAACCGGCCAGCGCGTTCGGAGGTGGTCTCACCCGCGTCGATGGCGAGCGCCCCGTTCACGACCACGTGCTCGATCCCCACGGGATATCGGTGCGGGTCGTCGTAGGTCGCGACATCCGCGACGCGGGCCGGGTCGAAGACCACGAGGTCCGCCCACGCGCCGACGCGGATCTCGCCGCGGTCGCGGACACGCAGATGCCGCGCCGTGAGCGAGGTCATCTTTCGCACCGCGTCCTCGAGCGTGAGGACCTTCTCATCGCGCGCGTACTTCCCGAGAACGCGCGGAAAGGTCCCGTACGAGCGCGGGTGCGGCTTGCCGAACGCCAGCGGCCCGGAGGGCGCGTTCGCGCGCGAGTCGCTGCCGATCGCGATCCAGGACTGCGACATCACGAACCGCACGTCGTCCTCGTCCATCGAGTGGTGGATGATGTCGACCGCACCTTCGTGCTCGACGAGCGTGTCGCAGGTCCACTCGAGCGGGTCCTTCCCCGCTTCGTTCGCCAGGTCAGCCACGCTGCGTCCGCTGTACTCCGGGTGATGCCGCGCCAGCGCGATCACGATGCGGTCCCACGCACGGCCGGTCTCGGTGTCCTCGCCGCGGATACGCGCGCGGACCGCCCTGTCGCGGAGGCGCTCGGTGAGCTTCGCCGATCCGCCCTCGTGCGCCCAGTTGGGGATCGTGACCGCAAGCCCGGTGGACGACGCGGTGTACGGGTACTGGTCCGCCTGCACGTCGACCCCCGCGCGCCTGGCTTCCTCGATCTTGGCGACCGACTCCTTCACCTTGCCCCAGTTCTTCCGGCCCGAGGCCTTGTGATGCGAGAGCTGCACGCGCACCTTCGAGCGGCGGCCGATCTCAAGGTTCTCCTCGACCGCGTCCAGCAGCTTCGCGCCCTCGTCGCGGATGTGGCTCGCATACAGACCGCCGCGCGAGCGCACGATCTCGCACAGCGCTGTCAGCTCATCGGTGTTGCCGTACGCGCTCGGTGGATAGATCAGGCCCGACGCCAAGCCGATCGCGCCTTCGTCCATAGCGCGCCCGAGCAGCCCGCGCATCTCTGCGAGCTCGGCGGCCGTCGGCGGGCGGGCCTGGGCGCCCATGACGCACATGCGCAGCGTCCCGTGACCGACGAACGAGCAGATATTTATTGCCGCGCCGTTGTCCTCGACAGCGCCGGTGTACTCGTAGAAGGACGACCAGGTGCGCGTGATGCCGAGCCGCTCATACTCCTTGTCCGCCTCTTCCGCCGCCAGGCCGTGAGCCGGGGCGGACGATCCGCCGCAGTTCCCGCACACCACCAACGTCACGCCCTGGTGGAGCGCGCTCTCCATCGCTGAGTTCACGAGCATCGACTCATCGGAGTGCGAGTGGATGTCGATGAACCCCGGTGACACCACCATGTCGCGTGCGTCGATCATGCGCATCGCCCGGCGGCCGGTGAACGCACCGACGTCGGTGATCCTGCCACTCGTGACCGCGACGTCGGCGCGCACGCCCGGCGTGCCCGTGCCGTCGATCACGGTCCCGCCGCGTATCAGGAGATCGGTCACCGCCTCCGGCGCTCCGGCCTCGCGCCACGCTCCTTGCGCCGCGCGACGACCAACAGATGCGGCGACGTCGCGTCGACCGGAGACCCGTCGTAGTCACCGTGCAGCGAGTCGAGCTCGAATCCCGCCGCCGGGAACAGCAGCTCCGCCTCCCGCCGATAGAGGAAGTGAAGCGTCGCCTCTCGGCCGAGCTGCCGGATCTCACCGCCCTCGAGCTCTTCCTCGAACCACCAGCGGAAGTGCGTCGCGTCGACATCGGAGCGGGTGCTCGAGAACTTGGTGACGAACCTGCCCGTCTCGGGATCGCGGCGGCGCCACTCCTCGCGCACGCCCCCGTCGACGCCCGCGATCTTGTTCGGGTCCGGCTGGAAGACGTCGAGGGCGAGGCGGCCGGCGGGCGCGAGGTGCTCGCGGCAGCGCGCGAGACACGCCCAGCGATCGTCCGGCGACAGCATGAGGAACGTGTTGAACGGGATCGTGATGAGCGCGAACGCGCGATCGAGCGAGAAGGTACGCATATCCGACTCGACCAGACGGACGCTGACGCGTGCGCGACGCGTATGCGCCTCCGCCCGCGTGAGCATCGCCTCTGAGCGGTCGATGCCCACGACCTCGTGCCCGTCCTTCGCAAGCGGAATGGCCACGCGTCCCGTGCCGACCCCGAGCTCCAAGATGGGACCACCGGTCATGCGCGCGAGGCCGCGGAACCAGTCGATGGCGGGATACTCGCCGTGCGGTGTGTCGAGGTCGTAGAGCGCCGCGAGGCGCTCGGATTCGGCAGCCGGCCGATCTTCGCCGCCGAACCAATCAATGGCGGGATCCATCGAACGCCTCCTTCGCCTTCGTGACCAAGCCGGGATCCGTCAGCACGTCGATCGCGGTCATCGCGAGCGCCTTCGCCGCGAAGCACATCGTCTCCTGCGCTTTGGGCGTCGCAGCGGCCGCTGCGAACTCGGTCGAGTGCCCCGGCACGGGGCCGTCGGTGATCGAGAGGAACGGGTGGATGCCGGGCACGATCGTGGTGACGTTGCCCATGTCCGTCGAGCCATGCGTATCGCCGGGCCGCCGCGTGTTCATCACCCGGCCCAGCGAGCGCGCGTTCTTTGTGAACGCCTCGGCCAACGGCCGATTCGTGGAGACGAGGTCGCACGCATCGCCCCACTCGAACTTCAGCTCGCAGCCGGTCTGCATCGCCGCGCCCTCGAAACACGCGATCACGCGACGCTGGAGCTCCTTCAGATAGGCGTTGTCCGGCGAGCGGACCATGAACCGCGCGGCTGCGCGGTCGGGGATGATGTTCGCCGCCTTCCCGCCGTCGGTGATGATCCCGTGGAAGCGCGAGTCGCTTCTGATCGTGAGGCGAAGCGCCGACAGCGCGGTCCATCCGAGCAGCAGCGCGTCGAGCGCATTCAGTCCCTCGTGCGGCTCCGCCGCCGCATGGGCGGCCTTGCCTCGGAACTCCACGTCGAGCGAGACGAGCGCGAGCATGAGCGGGTCGATCTCATCCCGATCGCCAGGGTGATACATGAGCGCGGCATCGACATCGCGGAACAGGCCGTCGCGGATCAGAAAGTTCTTGCCGTTGCCCCGCTCCTCCGCCGGGCATCCGAGCACGCGCACGCGACCGTGCAGCTCGTCCGCGATGTCGCGCAGCGCGAGGAACGCGCCGATCGCCGCCGTGCCCATCAGGTTGTGCCCGCAGGCATGACCGACCCCCGGCAGCGCGTCGTACTCGCCGAGGATGGCGACGAATGGATGACCCTTCCCGAACTCAGCGGTGAACGCGGTCTCCAGGCCGCCGGCGGAGCGATTCACCTCGACGCCTTCCGCCGCGAGCGCGCCCGCGAGCAGGGTCGCGGCGGTGCGCTCCTCGAACGCGAGCTCGGGGTGCGCGTGGATCCGCAGCGACAGCTCCTCGAGCGTCGCCCGCCGCGCGTCGACGCGCTCGTTGACGCGCACTTTGAGCGCAGCCGCATTCATCGGTGCGCCGAGGTTAGCGCGAGGAGTGCGGGCGCGCCGAAAGCACGGCCTCCGCGACCACGAAGGTCGCGACGACGAACAGCGCGGTGATGACGGAGAGCCCGTCGAGCGCGCGCAGCCAGAGCAGCAGCGCCACCGCCGCGGCGATCTCCATCCCGCGCCGTGCGGCGGCCGCGACCCGACCTTCGGGAACGCGGCGGCGACCGCCGCCTGCCCGGCGGAGCTGCACCAGCGTCGCCGCGCCGCCAGCAGCGCCGCCCGCAGCCAGGATCACGACGGCGACAGCCCACGGCTCCTCTGGATCTCGCATGAGCAGAGCGGCGGCGGCGACCAGCAGGCACGCGATGACGAAGATCCCGAGGCCACGTTGCGCCACCAGCTAGGGCTCGTCCTCGGGGAGACCGAGCGGGAGCACGCTCTGCTCGCTGCCCGCGGCGATCGGCACCTGGGCCAGACCCTCGATCGCACCCGATGCTCGCGCGAGCGCACGCTCGGTCTCGTCGAACTTCTTCGTCGCGTTGTCGAGGTGCTTGCCCAGCTGATCGTGCAGCTCGACGAAGCGCTCGAATTCCCTTCGCACCTGCGCGATCCCCTGCTGGAGATCGCGCGTCCGCTCCTGCATCGCGAGACCGCGAATGCCGAGCGCCACGACCTGGAGATACGCCAGCAGCGTGTTCGGCGACGCCGGGATCACGTGATGCGCCGCGCAGTACGCGAGGATGTCCGGCTCATCGGGCGACGCATCGTGAACCGTCAGCTCGTAGTAGATCGCTTCCGACGGCAGATACATGAACGCGTAATCGATGGTTCCATCCTGCGGCGAGACGTACCGGCCGACCGAGTCGACATGACGGCGCACCTGCTGCAGGAACGATCGGCGGCGGGACCGTCGATCGGCATCATCGCGGGCACCCGCGATCTGCGTGTACGACTCGGACGGGAACGTTGAATCGATCGGCACGATACGCGTGCCGTAGCGGACGATCGCGTCGACGCGCGAGCCGTCGCGATACGTGTACTGGACCGAATAGGCGGTGGCCGGAAGGCAGTCCTGCAAGAGGCGCTCGAGCATGAGCTCGCCGAATCCGCCACGCGCCTTTGGCGCGCGAAGCAGGTCCTGCAGCGAACCGATGTCTTTCGCCAGATCGCCGACGCGGGCGCTCTGTTCGCTCAAGGTCCCGAGCTGCCGAGAAAGATCGGTGAGGGAACGTTGCGTCGCGCCCGTCTGTGTGACGAACTGCTGCTCCGTCGCGCCGAGCGTCCGCTGCACCTCCACCCGGAGCTCGCTCATCGCGCCGGCGTTCGCCGCGCGCATCTCCTCGATGCTTCGCTGGAGCACTTGCAGCGCAGGCGCGATATCCGCCTGCGGGGCGGATGCGGGCGCCACCGCCGGTCTGCGCACGAAGAGGACAGCCGCGACCGCCAGCAGCGCCGCTGCAAGGAGGACGACCGCCACGCCTAGGTCCATCGGAACATCCGTTCTAGTCTACGGGGCGCGCATTGATCGGGCCACCCAGACGTGTGCGGGGCCACGTCGTGCTCGGGCCGGTGGGTGTACAACGCCACCTCATGGCCACGACCCCGCTCCGCCCGCTGACTCTTCGGGAGAGCGTCGTCTTCTCGTCGGGAGCGTTCGGATCGAACGTCGTCTACGCGTTCCTCAATCTGGCGGCCGGCCTCTACCTCGGTCGCTACCCCGAGGTCCCGACCTGGGCCGTGGGACTGCTGTCACAGGAGCGCTCCCTGGCCGGTTCGGTCGTGCAACCAATAGTGGGTGCGTGGTCGGACCGAACGCGAACGCGCATCGGCCGACGCAAGCCGTTCATCATCGGCGGGGTCGCGCTCACTGCCGCATCCCTGCTCTTCCTCGCAGGCTACCCGCCGATCGTCCCGATGCTGATCGTCCTCTCGATCAACGCGTTCTTCCTGAACGTCGCAGTCGACCCATACACCGCGCTCATGGCTGACCTCGTCCCCCTCGAACAGCGCGCCAAGGTGGGAGCCATCCAAGCGGTCCTCAACATGCTCGGCCAGGTCGTCGCGACGCTCGCGATGCTCTTCTTCTGGGACCGCGAGCCGGCCTTGGTGTTCGTGATCGTCTCGGTCGTGCTCGTGCTCTCTTTCGCGGTCACGACGGTGTTCGTGAAGGAGCCGCCGCTACCCGACCTGCCCACGGAGAAGGTGGAGCGCGTTCGATTCGATGTCGGCGGCTACGTGCGCGGCATCCTCGGGCAGCGAGAACTCATGAAGTACGTCTTCGCCGCGTCGCTCTTCTGGCTGGGGACCGGCGGCGTACTTCCCTACCTCACACGGTTCGGCGTCCACGTGCTCGGCCTGAGCGAGGGCCAGGCCTCGCAGCTCTTCCTGCCCGCGCTGGGCGGCACGATCCTCGGGGCGATCGCGGCCGGATATCTCGCCAGCCGCCGCGGGAAGAAGCCGGTGATCGCCGCCGGCATGCTGGCCTTCGGACTCATCGCCCTGGTGGGCTCTCAGGTCGAGACGACCCCGCAGGCGCTCGTCGTGATGTTCTTTGTCGGGATCGCCAATGGCTTCTGGACGGCGCTGGCGATCCCGCTGCTGGTCGATCTCGTGCCGCCCGCTCGGGCCGCCGAGGTGGTCGGTCTGGGCTCCGCTGTCTGGTCGCTGGCGCAGCCGATCGGCGCCGTCGTCGCCGGAGTGCTGATCGACAGTCTCGGTACTTATCGCGTCTCGCTGGTCGGGGCCGCGGTCTTCGTTCTCCTCGGTTTCCTGATGATGCTCACCGTGCACCCGGAGCGGGCTGTCCTTGTGCAAAGGCAAGCAGCTACGGTCTAGGTCCCTGTGCGGAACCAACGACTCTCCCAGTTGTATCGGATGCAGTGGCCGGGCCGAGCCACGAGTACGACACGGAGGAACGACATGTCACGGCGTCTGGCGATCGCGATCCTCACAGCTCTCGCTCTCGTCGCGTTCTCGGTCCCCGCGCTCGCGAAGGAGGGCGCGGTCACGAAGTTCGATGCACTCCCCACTGACTGGCACGCCGGCCAGGTCTACAGCCTCGGCTATCTGATCAAGATGGACGGCGTGGAGCCGTACAAGGCGGACCGCACCGAAATCATCGCCAACAGCCTCGATGGCAAGACGAGCCTGACCTTCCCAGGCGTCGGAGATGCAACACCGGGCCATTACACCGCGCAGGTCACTTTCCCCGCCGTCGGGACCTATCGGTGGAAGGTGACGCAGGGTTCGTTCTTCGCTCCGTTCGACATGGGCTCGATCAGCGTGCTGCCCGCGCTCGCGAGCACCGCGACCTCGAGCTCCCCCGCGGCACCCGCGGGTGAGCCGCTCCGCGACGCGATCCCCTTCGCTGCTGCCGGTGCAGCGATCTTCATGGCACTCATGCTCGCGCGTACGCAACGACGCCGCCTCATCCGCACCGCCTGACCGCTCGACGGATCCGGAAGCCCCGCGGCTGACCTTCTCGGCCGCGGGGCTTCATCTATTCAGATCAGACGGCTCTGCTACCGTTTTCGGTCGCTGTATCTGTGCAGAGACGGAGCCTAGGAGCGGACCGTCAGAGAGCTGGGACAGATCTGGTGGTAAGCGCATTCGGCGCAGGTCTTCACGCCCTTCGCTGGTGCCGGAGCGAAGGCGCGCGAGCGAATCTTCCCCGCGGTGCTCGTGATGAGCGTGGTCACCAGGCTCATGTCGGCGTCGCTCGGTTGGATCGTCCCGAGACCGCCGGTCTCGAGGAAGTGCAGCGTGGCTTTCGCCGGTCGTGTCCCGTACATACGCTGGTGCGCGAGCGCGTACAGGCGGAGCTGAAGATCCTGATTGGCGACGACCTGGGGGCGGTCGCTCCCCTCTTCGATCGCCGTCGACTTGTAGTCGATGACCTCAGCGCCGTCGGGTCCCTGGTCCACGCGATCCCAGCGTCCGACCACGCGGTCGCGGCCGAGCATGAACGAGAAGCGCTGCTCGACCAGATCCGGCAAGGGCCCGTCTTGCTCGGTCTGGTGGAACTTTCGGAGCGCCTCGAGGCCAGCCTGGAACCGCTCGGTCTCGTGCTCCGGGCTGATGAAGCCTTCAGCCAGCCACGCCGCGCGAAAGGTCGCCTGAAGATCGGCGAGGGTCGGGGCATCCCCCTCCCGCTTGCGGCGGAGGTAGTCGCGCACCGCCTCGTGCAGCGCGAGCCCGTAGATCATCGCTGGGCTCGGGAGCACCGGGATGCGGAGCACGTGCTTGAAGCGATAGAGGAGCGGGCAGCGGCGATAGTCGTCGATATCGCTGTACGAGACCGTGAGCACGTCGTCCGGGCCGAGCGCCGGCAGCGGCGAGTCTGCCTCCGGTGGCGCCACCTGGAACTTCGCGAGCTCCTCGTACGCCGCGAGGCGCGCGCTGAGACGCTCGATCGGGCGGCTGAGCGCCTCGCCGATGAAGCGGCTCGGTCGGAAAGCGCGCGTTCCGCCGTAGTCCACCGCATTGGTGAAATAGAAGGAGTCCTGAGCCCGCGTGATCGCAACGTAGGCCAGCCGCCGCTCTTCGCCGATATGCGTCTCTCGCGAGAGCGGGGGCGACTTCGCCAGCGCTTCGGGTAAGGGCAGCTCGTCGCCGCGGCTCGACCCCGGCATGCGCTCGTCGGTCGCGTGCACGAGGAAGACAACGCCGAACTCCAGGCCTTTGGCCTTGTGGATCGAGAGGATGTTCACGCGCTCGGCCGAGGTCTCGAAGTCGGCCGCGACTGGGTCGTCCCCAGCCTCACGCAAGAGCTCGAGATACGGGACGAAGAACGAGGCGCGATCTGTCGGCAGCGTCCGCGCAGCTGAGTGAACGAGCCGGAAGAACTTGGCGACGTTCTGACCCTGCTCCTCGGCGAGGGCCGACTCTGGCTCGAGGTATTGAGCGAGGAGCCTGGACCGCTCAAGGAATTCGTACAGCAGCTCCGCGGTCGTGAGCTCCGTGGCGCGACCGGCGTAGTAAGCCAGGTCCTCGACCAGGCGCTTCGCGGATGCGACCGCTGCGTCCGGAAAGCCGCCGTCCGAGACCGCGATCTCCTCGAACACGTCACGCAGCGACTTCTGCCGCCGGCCGCTCGCCTCCGTCGCGCGCGCAAGCTCGACCGCGGGGAACGCGTAGAGCGCGGAGACCGCGAGGTGGTAGACGTGCCGCGAGTCGGACGGCAGTGCGACCGCCGAGAGAAAGGAGATCAGCAGGCGGATCTCCGGCCGCTCGTAGAGCTGTCCACCGCCGGAGAAGTGCGCCGGTATTTGACGGCGGGCCAGTGCGTTCAAGAAGGGCGTCGCGTCGTTGTTGTTCCGCACGAGGATCGCGAACTCACCGTACCGGCGCTGGTGGCGAAGGGCTTCGCGCGCGATGAGGTTCGCGACCTCTTCAGCCTCGTCGGCGCCACTCACGTACTGAAGGTGGTCGGCTTCGGTGTCCTCGCCCGGTGCGCGCCCGCGGAGGTGCTTGTCCACGCCGAGGCTCGCCTCGAGGCGATCGGGGTTCTTCGTGATGAGTGAATACGCGGCGTCGAGGATCCCCTGCGACGAGCGGCGGTTCTCGACGAGCGTCACGACCGCCGCGTCGGGATACGCCGATCGGAACGCGTCGAAGTTGCCGAGCGTGGCACCGCGCCAGGCGAAGATCGATTGGTCGTCATCGCCGACCACGGTGATGTTGCGATGCGGCTCGACCAGGCTGTGGAGCAGGGTGAACTGCGCGGCGTTGGTGTCCTGGAACTCATCGACCAGGACGTAGCGGTACCGGTTCTGAAGACGGCGCGCGGCGCCGGGATGCTCGCGCAGGAGTCGGAGGGAGAGGGCGATCTGATCGCCGAAGTCGATCACGCCCTTCTCTTCCTTCAAACGGTTGTACGCGG
>JANMWW010000275.1:0-1656 GCA_031394155.1 Chloroflexota bacterium
GCCAGCAGCTCCGTACGTTGGTTGCTTTGCCGAGAATCCTTCACTCTGTAACGGCTGACCCTTCGTTCGGCTGCTACGCGCGCGTACGCTCACCTCGGTGATGACCAGAGGATGCACAATCCCTCGGTCGTCGCGGGATTAATGGATCCGCTCCTGCGGATTTATCCAACTGCGCCCTTGACCCGCGGTCAGGATCTCCGCCGGTGTGGAACGCGACTTCGCCGCGCCGTTCCAGGCGCGCCGCGTCGTTCGCTCGCCGCAGTGGCAGCCGCCGCGCGGCGCGGATCTTCGTGTTCCGCGTGTTCCAGCGCGCGCCCCAGCGCTGATGCCACGAGGGTCCGCAAACGCGCTGAGCGGACGCGAGCTACCCACCCGTCAAGGCGCTTCCGCGAGAAGCCCGCGGGCAGGTCGAGCTCAGGCAAACGACGCGTGGGGTGCCCACTCGCGACCGCAACGTAGAAGTAGTCGAAGAGCGCCTTCTCGATCCCGGCGAGCTGGAACCCATCGCGCTCTTCGAATCCGCCAAAAAGCTCGGGCGGTAGTCGATGAATGGCATAGCTTGCCACATCGGTGCGGACGCGTCGTGGCTTGGCGAGCGAGGCGATTGTGATCTCACGCGGAATCTGATCGAGCGCACCGTGAGCCGCGAGCGCCGACTGGAACGAGACGTAGGCAGGAAATGGGCGGGTGAGCTCCGCTGCAAGGAGCCGCGGATCGACGAGGTCCGGCGTGAGTGTCCACAAACCCTGACGGACGCGGCGGATGAGACCTTCCATAGCCAGCCTACGCAGTGACCGGCTCGCCGAACTCACGGACACACGCAACCTCGCAGCGACCTCGCCCGTCGTGAGCACCGGCGCGCCCAGCCCACGAATCGCAGCGTATGTAGCAGCGGCGCTCATCGGGTTCCGCCGCCCCGCGCCTCGAGTTGCTGGGTGACTCGGAGCCGCATGTCGTTCCACGCCTCTTCAGAGCCGTACATCGGCACGAACTCCTCCTCGAGATACTCGACGACAAGCCTCTGGTAATCGTCGTACTTCAATTCCCTAGCGCGCGCCACAGCCTGCCGCACGACGCTTGAATCCAGCGTTGTTTGTGCGAGGTCGTCGGGATACTCGCGAAAGAGGTGATCAAGGTCGAACACGTCACGCGGTTGCGTCTCGCTCCGCGCGGCGAGCGTCGTCACCTTCTGTTCGATGGCCGGGCGTGGGGGGTAGTGATTGATCATCACCGGCCTGGCGCGCAGGCGCCGCGCCAAGTCTGCGTCGACGCGCTCGAGCGCCGGCTCGTGCTCAATGCCGCGTCCAGAGAACTCGATCTTGGACGGTGCGTCCTCCATCGCCGGCGCCGCGAGTGCGAGCTTCCATCGCTTCACCGTGGCGGTGTCCTTGGTCCGATGCGGTTCGACGAGCCGGATGTCGCGGATACGGAGCAGCTCCCCGAGCGCTCGGGACGCGAAGACCCGGTCAACTCGATCAGCGAAGCGGTTGAAGTCCTTGCCTAGGAAGTCGAGATCAAGGTCCCGCGAGCGCCGTCGGCTGCGGAGGAACATCCGCAAGTTACCCCCGCCCTTGAGGGCGAAGTCGTGGAGGGGGAGCTCGGTCGCCGCGACCTCGCAGAAAGCAAAGTGAAATTGCTCGATCGCGCGGCCAGCCT
>JANMWW010000295.1:0-4359 GCA_031394155.1 Chloroflexota bacterium
ACGGCCATCACCGCATCGCCGATGTACTTGTCGAGCGTGCCTTCGTAGCGCCTGATCTGCGCCGCGAGCTGATTGAAATAGGACGCCAGGATCCGTCGTAAATCCTCCGGATCGAGCTTCTCCGCGAGGGGTGTCGAACCGGCGAGGTCGGCGAAAAGGATCGTGACGACTTTCCGTTGCTCTCCGAGTGCCGCCCTGCCGAGCGCTGATACCTGGAGCGAGGCGCTCTCGACCATGGCCTCCGGCGGCGCGATCGATGGCGGTAAAGGTCCGGCCTGCGCGGCCGCGATGGGTGTCCCGCAACTCGAGCAGAACCGGTCCTTCGCGCGCACCTGGAACCCGCAGGAGGCACACGTCGCATGCGGGGTCAGCCGCCTCACCACGGCGCTAGCGTAGGCGGCTCAAGAGGTGGGATGCCAGCGGGTGCCGCGCGACGCGCGGCCGAGATTTAAGGGGCGACAGGCTCCGGCTTGGGAGCTTCGACCTCGACGCGCTCAATGACGAGCTTGCCGTCGACGGGGTGCACGCGAACGGTGTCGCCCGCGTGGAACTTGCCCTGGAGCAGCATTTCCGCGAGCGGGTCGGCGATCTCGTTCTGGATCGAGCGGGCAAGCGGGCGCGCGCCGAAGTTGGAGTCGTACCCGACCGACGCGATGTGGTCCTTCGCCTCGATCGTCACGTCGAGCGTGATCTCCTGTGAGGCCAGCTGCTTGCTCACGCCGGTCAGCTCGAGTTCCACGATCTTGCGGATCTCCTCGCGGTTGAGCGGCTGGAAGACGACCGTCGCGTCAATGCGGTTCAGGAACTCCGGGCGGAAGAAGCGCTTCATCTCTTCCTGCACGCGCTCCTTCATGCGCTCGTACATCGCCATTGTGTCGGCGTCTTCGCCGACGCCCTTCGAGCGGAAGCCGAGCGCGGACTCGGACTTGAGCATCTTCTGCGCGAGGTTGCTCGTCATGATGATGATCGTGTTACGGAAGTCGACGGTGCGGCCCTTCGCATCCGCGAGTCGGCCTTCGTCGAAGATCTGCAGCAGGATGTTGAAGACCTCGGGGTGCGCCTTCTCGATCTCGTCGAGCAGGATCACGCAGTACGACTTGCGCCGAACTGTCTCGGTGAGCTGGCCGCCCTCTTCGTACCCGACGTAGCCAGGCGGCGATCCGACCAGGCGCGACACGTTGTGCCGCTCCATGTAGTCGGACATGTCGATCTTCACCACGTTCTCGGCGCTGCCGAACATGAACTCGGCGAGCGTCCGCGCGAGGTGCGTCTTTCCGGTACCCGTCGGACCGACGAAGAAGAACACGCCGATTGGACGGCGCGGGTCCTTCAGGCCGGCGCGCGCGCGACGAACGGCGCGCGAGATCGTCGTGACCGCGACGTCCTGGCCGATGACCTTGGCGTGCAGAGCCTCTTCCATCTTGAGGAGCTTCTGGGTCTCTTCCTCCGCAAGGCGACGGACCGGGATGCCGGTCCACATGGAGACCACTTCGGCGATGTCTTCGTCCGTCACCTCGGGCCGCTTCGCGGACTGCGCGAGCAGCCAGTCCCCCTTCGCCTGCGTGAGCTTGTCCTGCTGCGCGCGCTCCTTCTGACGGAGCGTCGAGGCCAGCTCGTACTGCTGCGCCTCCATGGCGGCTTCCTTCTCGGTGACGATCTTGTCGAGGTCCTTCTGCGCGTCCTTCACGTCGCTCGGCAAGGTCGCGTAGCGAAGGCGGACGCGCGAGGCGGCCTCGTCCATAAGGTCGATCGCCTTGTCCGGCAGGAAGCGGTCGGTGATGTAGCGCGCCGACAGCTCCGCTGCGGCCTTCAGTGAATCGTCGTTGATCGAGACCTTGTGGTGATCCTCATAGCGCGAGCGGATCCCCGTGAGGATCTGCACCGTCTCTTCAATGGTCGGCTCGCCGACCATGACGGGCTGGAAGCGCCGCTCGAGAGCCGCGTCGCGCTCGATGTACTTGCGGAACTCGTCGAGCGTGGTGGCGCCGATGCATTGCAGCTCACCGCGCGCGAGCGATGGCTTCAGGATGTTCGCGGCGTCCACCGCACCCTCGGCCGCGCCCGCGCCCACGAGCGTGTGCAGCTCGTCGATGAACAGGATCACGTCGTGCGCATGCCGCAGCTCTTCGATGATCTTCTTGAGGCGCTCCTCGAACTCACCGCGGTACTTGGTGCCCGCGACGAGCGAGCCGATGTCGAGCGTGAGGAGGCGCTTGCCCTGCAGCGTCTCGGGCACGTCTCCCTTGATGATCCGGTGCGCGAGTCCTTCGGCGATCGCAGTCTTGCCAACGCCGGGCTCACCGATGAGCGCGGGGTTGTTCTTCGTACGGCGCGAGAGGATCTGGATGACCCGCTCGATCTCTTTCTCGCGGCCGATGACCGGGTCGACCTTCCCCGACCTCACCAGGGCCGTGAGGTTCACGCCGAGCTGGTCGAGCGTCGGGGTCTTGGACTGCGACGCCTTTCCGCCCGCCGCAGCGGCTTCCGCGGTAGCGGGGTGCTGCTGGCCGAGTGTCGCGATCACCTGGTGGCGGACCTTCTCGAGCGACACGCCGAGCGATTCGAGCACGCCTGACGCGATGCCCTCGCCCTCGCGGACCAGGCCGAGCAGGAGGTGCTCCGTGCCGACGTGGCTGTGGCCGAGCTTGCGCGCCTCGTCGATCGCGAGCTCGATGACCTTCTTCGTGCGCGGTGACAGCGTGATCTCGGTGGGCGACGTGGTCGAATCGCCGCGGCCGATGATGAACTCGACGGCCGTGCGGACCTTCGAAAGCTCTACGCCGAGCGAGTCCAGCACGCGAGCGGCGACGCCTTCACCCTCGCGCACCAGGCCCAGGAGCAGGTGCTCCGTGCCGATGTAGTTGTGGTTGAAGCGGATGGCCTCGTCCTGAGCGAGCGCGAGGACACGCTTGGCGCGGTCGTTGAAGCGGTCGAAGGGTCCCATCAGCGGTCTCTTACAGCCAGTAGTGCTACGGACGACATCTTGTTCCGATTATACGTTCGAGCAGACATATGTAGATGTTCCCGACGCTACGAAGAGCGATCGGCCAGACGCGCGGAGAGCGACAAGCACCTCCGCTCCGTATCGACCGACACGACCTTGACCGGCACGACGTCCCCCACGCGGACCACGGCGCTCGGATCGGCGACTCTGTGGCCGGCAAGCTCACTGACGTGCACCAGGCCCTCCACGCCGTCTGCCACCTTGGCAAAGGCGCCGTACGGCATGACCCGTGTCACCGTGGCCGCGAGCGTTTGGCCCACCTGCACATCGCGCATGAAACGGTCCTTCGGATCGTCGGCCAACCGCTTCATGGAAAGGCCCGGTCTCGGTCGATCCCGATGACCATGTGATCTCTGAGCCGCCGCGCCCTGCGCCTTTCGCTCGCGCCGGAGCTGCTGCGTCGCCGCCTTCTCCGACAGGATCAGCCGATCCCGTTTTGGATCGACCTCGATGACGCGGACGCGAAGGCTCCGTCCGACCAAGGCGCACACATGGTCCGGAACGCCCGCTTGATTCGTGTCGATCGCGCCGATCGATCCCAGCTGCGAGAGCGGGATGAAGCCTCGCAACCCAACGTCAAGGACGACGCCGCCGCGGTTCGCGTCGATGACCGGCGCGTCAATGATCTTCCCGGATCGCTGAAGCTCTTCCATCTCGCTCCACTGCCGGCGTGAACGCGAGCGTCGAAGTGACAGGACGACCCGACCATCGGGACCCTCGGGCTGCACGACCGTCGCGGTGATGGCATCTCCGACACCGAGTTGATCCGCGCCGGCTTCGCGAAGGGCGAGAACACCACCGGGACGCTCGTCCAGATCGACCGGCATTACATCGGACGGCGGCACACCCCGTGCCACCAGTACACTTCCGAAAACCGGCACTGAGGAGGGGCACCGTCAACCCGACGGCGCGCTGGCCAGAGCGGCTGGAGCATCTCGCGACGCTTCTGCGAGCTGACGCACTTGCGGTCATTTCAGCGACCCCGGACGGACCCACGACCGTCTTCTCCTATCGCCTCGAGAGCTCTCCCGACTGGTCGGCAACCCTGGGTGAAGACGTGTTCGCCCGCGCCGAGCGCGGCGCGTTCGTGACGGCGGTCCCTGCGGGCCGGTGGATCGAAGGTGCGGGCTACGCCGTCGTCGCGCCGCTCGACTCGTGGAACGGCGCCGCGATCCTCTGCGGCCTCCGGCAGGCGCTCGCCTTTGATGCGCTCGAGGCAGCCAGCGCGGCGTCCGCCGCCCGCCTGCTCGAGATGAGCGCTCTCGAGGGCCGCGCGCTCGCCGAGACGCTGCGGCAGAGCGCGGGGCTCGAGGAGCGGCTGCAGGTGCTGGCGGGCCTCGGCGACGGTCTGGCGC
>JANMWW010000375.1:0-5164 GCA_031394155.1 Chloroflexota bacterium
CGGGCTCCCCTTTCGCATCGCCATCCTCGTTCGCGAATGGCTCACCTGCGGACACTGACAAGGCTTCGCAGCCAAGCGCGCGGCCTGCGCGTCGAGCGAAAGGAGCCGCGAACGCTGGACCCGCGATCCGCGCCGCGCGCGCATCGAGCTGGCGTGACGGTAGCCACGCCGCCGCATCTCTTCTACGACACGCCGGTGCCGCGCCGCGAGCGCCGGAAGCTTCCCCACCCAGCGCTTCGTCTCCGGATGCTCGCGGTAGCCGGCGCTGCCGCGAGCGATGACCGCGAACACCGCGTGGCTTTCGCGATGCTCGCCGAGCAGATGGGAGCGGCACAACGTCCGCGGCGCCACATCCCAGATCCGCATTCCTCGGCGTCCTCCCGTCCCTGCTGTCCAGACTCTGTAGAGAGTTTCGCAGAGGCCTGCGGGACTTGTCAAGGGTCTGTATAAGATGTCTACTGATGAGGTGAGCGAGCCCGAGCCAGCGCTTCTGCGCATCGGCGAGCTGAGCCGGCGCACCGGCGTGAGCGTCGAGCTCCTGCGCGCCTGGGAGGCGCGCTACCGACTGTTGCGACCGCGGCGCACCTCGGGACACTTCCGCCTGTACTCCGACCTCGACGCCGCGCGCCTCCGGCGCATGCGGTCGCTCCTCGAGTCCGGGCTGTCGGCGGCTCAAGCGGCGCGCGCGGTCCTCCAGGAGGAGGCCGCCGGCGCGCACGCGACCACGGTCCCCGTCGGCCTGGTGGAGGAGCTCGACCGGGTCCTGCTGGCCTTCGACGAGCCCGGTGCCCATGCGACCCTGGATCGACTCTTCTCAAGCGTCGTCCTGGAAACGGCGCTGGTCGAGGCGATCCTGCCGGAGCTCCGCTCGATCGGTGACCGCTGGGCAGCTGGAGCGGTCACTGTGGCGCAGGAGCACTTCGCTTCGACGCTCATCCGCGGCCGGCTGCTGGGCCTCGCCCGGGGTTGGGACGAAGGACGCGGCCGTCGGGCCGTGCTCGCCTGCGTTCCGGGGGAACTCCATGACATCGGACTGATCTCCTTCGGACTCGTGCTCCGCCGAAAGGGATGGCGGATCCTCTATCTCGGCCAGGACACGCCGATCGAGACCGCCGCCTCGGCGCTCAAACGTTCGCGCGCTGGCGTGTTCGTTGCCCTGTCGACAGAGCGGCGGCGCTTCACCGCCGTCGCGGATGAGCTCGCCGGACTCGCCCATCGCGTGACCCTCGCCATCGGCGGCGCGGGCGCGACCGACGAGCACGCGCGCCATATGCGCGCCACGCTCCTGGGTCCCGACCTGATCTCCGGTGCGACGCAGCTCACCGCCAAAGCACGCTGACCGACGACCTACCACCCTGTGGGTTGCGCCCCACGGATACGATCAGCCGATGTGACGCTCTCCCGCCCCGGTGTAGATCTGCAGCGGGCGGGCGATCTTCTGCTCGGGATCGAGGATGCCCTCCTGCCACTGGGCGAGCCATCCCGGCATGCGGCCGATCGCGAAGAGCACCGGGAACATCTCGACCGGGAAGCGCATCGCCTGGTAGATGATCCCCGAGTAGAAGTCGACGTTCGGGTAGAGCTTGCGGCTGATGAAGTAGTCGTCCTCGAGCGCGATCTTCTCGAGCTCGATCGCGATATCGATGAGCGGATTGCGGCCCGTGACGCTGAACACCTCCTCGGCGACGCGCTTGATGATCCGCGCGCGCGGGTCGTAGTTCTTGTACACGCGGTGGCCGAAGCCCATGAGCCGGAGCTCGCCGGCCTTCACACGCTTGATGTGGTCCGGGATGTTCTTGACCGAGCCGATGCCTTCGAGCATGCGAACGACTTGCTCGTTCGCCCCGCCATGGAGCGGCCCGTACAGCGCACCGATCGCTCCGGCCGCGGCGGAGTACGGATCGGGCTGCGAGCTCCCGATGACCCGCATCGTCGAGGTCGAGCAGTTCTGCTCGTGGTCGGCGTGCAGGACGAACAGGATGTCGAGGGCGCGCGCGAGGATCGGGTCGGGCTGGTACTTCAACTCCGTGGTCTTCCAGAGCATGCTCAAGAAGTTCCCCGCGTAGGCCAGGTCGTTGTCCGGATACACGTATGGCAGCCCGGTCGCGTGCCGGTACGCGAATGCCGCGATCGTCGGTGTCTTCGCGATGAGCCGCACGATCTGCTTCTTGCGAGTCGGCTCGTCGAAGATCTTCTTCGCGTCCGGGTAGAACGGCGAGAGCCCGCCGATCGTCGACAGGAGGATCCCCATCGTGTGCGCGTCGTGCTGGAAGCCGTCGATGAACTTCTTGATGTTCTCGTGGAGGAACGTGTGGTGGGTGATCTCGTAGACCCATGCGTCGCTCTGCGCGGTCGTCGGGAACTCACCATTCAGCAGGAGGTAGGCGACATCGAGGAATGACTTCTTCCCTGCGATCTCCTCGATCGGGTAGCCGCGGTAGCGGAGGATGCCCTTGTCGCCGTCGATGTACGTGATCGCGCTCCGGCATGCGGCGGTGTCCATGAAGCCGGGGTCATACGACACCACGCCGAAGTCCTCGGGGCGGGACTTGATCTTGCGCAGCTCCGTCGCGCGGATCGCGCCGTCCTGGATCGGGATCTCGTAGCTCGTCCCGGTCCGGTTGTCGGTGATGGTGAGCGTGTCCTTCTTCGATGACACCGCTGCGGCGGGCTTCGGCGCGAGGGTCACGGCACTCATGTCTTTCCTCCAGCTCCAGGTCCCGCGAGCCTACGGAGGCTGCCGCGCGCGAAGTAGGGCCGAGCGGCGGGACCGCTCGTGCCAAAAGACTCATCGATGGACACGAAGTGCCGGATGATCCTGGCTGGCCTGGCCGTGGGAGTCGGTCTGCAGAAGTCCGGTGCCGATCCGCAGGGCGGCGGCGGTGGCGAGCTCACGCGAGGCGCGGTGGCTGCGCGAGCGCGACTTCAGGGCGTAGGGTCCCGCCCGACAGGGGATGGAGGCGGACCCGATTCTTCAGACCATTGCTCTACCGACTGAACTACCTCGGCGGAACCCCTAGTTTAGCCGTCGTAAGCGCGATGCTCGTTGAACTGCGGTCCCCGGGCGTGATCGTCCAGATCGCGCCGAGCGATGGCGGCCGCATCGTTTCGATGGTGATCCGCGCTGAAGAACGCATTCTGCCTAAGGCGCGCGCCGGGAGGCTTGAGCCGCCTATCGGTTGGGGCTGCTTCGCGATGGTCCCGTGGGCCGGCCGCCTCGGTGATGGCGTCATCCCGACGCGCGACGGCGAGGTCCGACTCGAAGCGAATCTGGGTCGTTCGTCGATCCACGGCCTCGGATTCGATCGGGTGTGGGACTTCGTCACGCGGAGCGATACGGCTGTGACGTTGCGGTGCGAGCTCGCCGGGCGCGGATGGCCCTTCGGCGGCGAAGCGACCCAGACGCTGACGCTAACTCCGACGAGCCTCGACCTCGAGCTCGAAGTCGGCGGTTACTCGCGTACGGGACCTGCAGGCCTCGGCTGGCATCCGTGGTTCACGCGCCCCACGAGTGGTGACCTCGAAATCCGTCTCGACGCGTCGAGAGTCCTCGTCGTCGATGCGGACCTCGTACCAACGGGCGAGGTCCGCGAAGTGACCGGCGAGGAAGACCTGCGCGCTGGGCCGCCGCTCGGCGATCGCCGGCTCGACCACGTGTACATCGACACGAAGGGACCGGCGATCGTGCGCTGGCCGGATCTCGAGCTCATCGAGTTCGGCGCGTCGCTCCACACGGTCGTGGTTCACACGCCGCCCGAGGGGATCTGTGTCGAACCTCAGACGATGTGGCCGAACGCGCCCGTGCTCGCGTCGCGCGGCGTGGCACAGACGGGCCTGCGTACCCTCGAGCCCGGCGAGAGGACGCGGTCGCGCCAGCGCTGGACATGGACCGCGCGCAAGGGCTCACCCACTCGACTGCGTTAACCTCGCGCTGCGGGAGGATCGGCATGAGCGACAGCTTCTTCACCGACGTACCCAAGCGCATCGGATTCGGCGGGCCCGATTCTTCCGATCTGCTCTCGTTCTCCGTCTACGAGCCCGACCGTCTCGTTCTCGGAAAGCGGATGGAAGACCACCTCCGCATCGCCGTTTGCCTCTGGCACTCGTTCAACTGGCCCGGGTCCGACGTCTTCGGTGCTGGCACGTTCGACCGACCGTGGCTCGCTGCTGGAATGCCGACCGAGACGGCTACACAGACGAAGATCGACACGGCATTCGAGTTCATCGAAAAGCTCGGCGTCCCGTTCTTCGCGTTCCACGACCGCGATGTCGCGCCCGAGGGCAGCACCTACGCCGAGACGCGCGCGAATCTCGAGGCAAGCGTCGGCCGCATCGAGAAACACATGGCGCGCACCGGCACGCGACTCCTCTGGGGCACGGCCAACCTCTTCACCCACCCGCGATACGCGGCAGGCGCCGCCACGAATCCCGATCCCGAAGTGTTCGCGTATGCCGCGGCGCAGGTCACGGCCATGTTGGAGCACACGCACCGTCTCAATGGCGCGAACTACGTGCTGTGGGGCGGGCGCGAAGGGTACGAAACGCTCCTCAACACCGACATCGCCCGCGAAGAGGCACAGCTCGCGCGCTTCCTCTCGCTGGTCGCGGAGCACAAGCACCGGATCGGCTTCACCGGCACGTTGCTCATCGAGCCGAAACCGCAGGAGCCGACCAAACACCAGTACGACTACGACGCTGCGACGGTGGTCGGCTTCCTTCAGCGGCACGACCTCGCGGGCGAGTACCGCCTGAACCTCGAAGCAAACCACGCGACGCTCGCCGGGCACAGCTTCCATCACGAGGTCGCGACCGCCATCGCGCTGAACGCGTTCGGCAGCATCGATGCGAATCGCGGCGACGCGCAGAACGGCTGGGACACCGATCAGTTCCCGAATTCAGTGGACGAGCTTGCGCTCGCGCTCGTCGAGATCCTCGCGTCGGGTGGATTCACCACGGGCGGATTCAACTTCGATGCGAAGCTCCGTCGGCAGAGCGTCAGCCGCACCGATCTCTTCCACGCGCACATCGGCGGGATCGACACGCTCGCGCGCGCGCTTCTTGTGGCCGCGGACATGGTCGAGCACCAGACGCTGTCGAAGGCGCGCGAAGAGCGTTACGCCGGCTGGTCGGGCGCGCTCGGCTCGAAGATCCTCTCCGGGGGCGC
>JANMWW010000385.1:0-8272 GCA_031394155.1 Chloroflexota bacterium
GAGATGCAGCGCGATGTCGCGCGTGAAGCGTTCGCGGCTGGACGCTTCGCGCTCGCGGACGTGTTCCTCGTCGCCGACATCGACATCGCAACACTGCGCGCGCGTCGCGTCGCCGACGCGACGCGCAGCAGACGCAACTTCGAGACACACGTGCTCCTCCGCGACTCGCTGCTGCGCTGGTACGAAGCGATCGACGCACTTGAGCCGGGCCGCGTGCGCTTCGGTCTGCCCGAAGGTGGTGTACCCCCAGACCTCGTCGCGCTTGGGCCGCGCCGCGTGCGCTCGGGCGCGGTGTTGTTCGATCGCCTTCTGACATTCCTACCCGATTAGAGGGCGCGAGCAGCGCTATTCCCAGCGCCACGACAAGGATTAAGGGATCGCGGCGACGCAGTCGATCTCTACGAGGATCCCGGGATCCGCCATCTTGCACTCGATCGTCGAGCGCGCGGGTTGGGCGCTCGAGAAGAACTCGCGGTACACGACATTCATGGCTTCGAACGTCCGAATATCCGAGAGATACACGCCGCAGCGGAGCACGTTCGCGTAGTCGCTCCCGCCGGCACGAAGGATCGTCCCGAGCTTCTCGAGCACTGCGCGCGTCTGGTCCGCCACCCCTTTCGCTTCAGGCGCCGTCTGGCCAGACACGTAAAGGACATTCGCCCACTGCACACCAGGCGATAGCGGGCTCTTGGGCGCAGGCATCCCCGCCGGCGTAACGATCGTGCGCTTCATCAGATCCCCCTCGAATGTTGGAGTCGACCGAGTTGTCAGCACCAAACTAGCCCAGCGCGAGGAGGACGATGCCGACGAACATCGCGGCAGCAGCGACCGCGCGTCGCGCGTTGTTCCCCTCCGCGAGGACGCGCACACCGAGGAGCGTCCCGAACAGGATCCCCGTCTCCCGCGCGGGTGCGACGTAGGACACGGGACTGATCGCGAGCGCGGTGAGCATCAGCAGATACGACAGACGGCTGATGATCCCGACGACGAGCACAGTGCCGCGCGTCGTCGCCCACACCTGCGCGACCTCATCGCGTCGTCGCCAGGCGAACGGCGCCGTTACGAGCGCCTGCCCTCCGATGACCATCCAGTCGTAGACGATCGGAGGGATCAGCAGCAGCGACACGGCCGTCTTGTCCCACAGCGTGTACAGCGCGATCAGCACGCCGGTGGCGAGCGCGAAGCCTACCGCCCGCCCAACGCCGCATGCGCGCAGCGAACGCGGATCGCCGGTGAGCACGAACGCGCCCGCGACGATGGCGAGCGCGCCCGCGATGGCGATCGGCGAGGGGCGCTCGCCGAGGATCGCGATCGCGCCGATCGTCGCCAACAGCGGTCCCGTTGCGCGCGCGATCGGGTACACGAGCGAGAGATCGCCGGCGCGATAGCCCGCGGTGAGCGTGCCGAAGTAGATCGTCTGAAGCACGATGGCCATCGCGACGAATGCGACCGCGACCAGGCCGAGCTCGGGCTTCGCGATGAGCAGGACGGCGATCGCGAACGGCGTGTATGCGACCGCGCCGACGACGTAGATCAGGAAGAGGAATGGCGTCTCGGCCTGGACACGCTTCGCCAGCAGATTCCAGGTCGCATGCAAAACGGCCGAAGAGAGCACGAGGACGAGCGCCAGTAGGGTCACGCGGGCAGGCTACCGATATGGGCAGTGGTCGCGCTCGGGCGGTGCCGCCTATTCGGTGGAGATCGTTTGCTCGACGATGTCGGCGCCGGGGCGGATCACGCGGAAGTTCGTCGCAACGTTCTCGAGCAGCGCGCGCGCCGAGGCGGCCTCGTCCACCTGGCCGCCACTTTCAAGAAGCGTCGCGTAGCTGCCGACGAGGTCGCGCAGCGACGCGACGTCTTCATCCGACGTCGGCGGCTTGAGGTTGACCTTCGCGCCTTTGGCGAGGCGGTCGCGCATGCCAGCCTCGTCGAGCCCCCGCGCGGGATCGTGCCGCAAGTACACGGCGCCGCCGCTCATGCCCGAGCAGATCCAGCGCCCCGGATCGCCGAGCACGACCGCGCGACCGCCGGTCATGTACTCGAACGCGAAGCCGCGGAGGTCGCCGCCGAACAACACATCCGCACCGGAGAGCCGGATGCCGGCGCGCGCATCGGCACCGCCCTGCACCAGGAAGCGTCCCCGCTGCGCGCCGTAAGCGAAGCACTTCCCCACCGAGCCATCGACCCACACCCCGGCGGCATTGCGCGCCTTCAGCACCGCGATCGCGCCGCCGAGCGCGGTCTTCGCGGCGCCGTCCTGCGCGCCTCCATGCACGACCAGCGTCACACCATCGGTCGAGTACGCGCCGAGGCCATTGCCCGCGACCGACCCGTGCGCGTACGACGGGTCGACCTGCATCACGACGCTCCCGGCGATCGATTGGCGCGCAAGCTGTCCCGCGCCGGAGGTCGCGACGAAGCGATGCTCGCTGCCAAGACGCGCGTGCTCCTCCGGAGCGCGCGGCGCGGCGAGCACGCGGATCTCGCGGCCGCCGTGACGCATCGGGCCGGCGGGCTCGAGGATCGGGGACAGGTCGACGCGATCGAGGCCACGCGCCTGTACCAACAAATCAGTCCGCCCAACGAGCTCATCCGTTCTCGCTACGCCCAAGTGGCCGGCGAGGCGCGACAGCTCTTCACGCATCGCGGTGAAGAAGCGGATGAGCTGCTCGACCGCGCGCTCGAACTCCTGCGGCTCGAAGCGCTTGATCCCGCGCTCCGTCGCTTCGCTCGCGGACTCGATCTGTGTTGCGATCCCGACGTGACACGTGTCGAGCTGGCAGCCGCGGCAGATCGTGCAACCGATCGCGACCATCGCGAGCGTCGCGAAGCCGACGCGGTCGGCGCCCAGGCACAGCATCTTGATGACGTCCAGGGAGCTCTTGAGACCGCCGTCGCACCAGATCTCGACCTCGTCGCGCAGGCCCGACGCGACGAGCGCGCGATGCGCCTCGGCGACGCCGATCTCGACGGGCAGGCCCGCGCGACGCAGTGCATGTTGACGCGCCGCGCCGGTACCGCCGTCGTATCCCGAGAGCGTGACGATATCTGCGCCGGACTTCGCGATGCCGACCGCGATGATCCCGATGTCCGGAACGACCGGCACCTTCACCGCGACGCGCGCGCGCGGATTGACCGTCTTCAGCTCGTGGACGACCTGCGCGAGATCTTCGATCGAGTAGATGTCGTGGTTGTTCGACGGCGAGATGAGATCGACACCCGGCTTCGCGTTGCGCGCGAGCGCGACTTTCACGGAGACCTTGCGCGCCGGGAGGTGGCCGCCCTCGCCGGGCTTCGCGCCCTGCCCGATCTTGATCTCGAGGTAGTCCGATGAATTCGCGAGCAGCGCGGACACGCCGAACCGGCCGGACGCGATCTGCTGTCCGCGATTGCGCGGGTATTTGCCGATGAGATCGGGGAGCTCGCCACCCTCGCCGTTGTTGCAGAGCAGATCCATGCGGGCCATCGCTTCGGCGTACGCGCGATACGCGGTCTCTCCCTGCGAGCCGAAGGACATTGACGAGATGTACATCGGCGCGGCGTGCTCGCCCGCCCGCGTGACCGCGCGCCGCTCGGGCTCGCCTTCGGCCGGCCGCGCCAGATCGAGCAGATGCCGCAGCGAGATCGGATGCTCTTTTTCGATCTGCTCCAGCTTCTCGGCGTACGCCGCGTACGGCGCTTCGCCCTTCGCGGCCTGCAGCGCGGCCTTCCAGATGCGCGGGTAGATGCGGAACGGCGGCTCGACCCGCACCGCGGAGCGCTCGCGCAGCTGCATCGCGCGCTCCAGCCCATCCTTCGCGACGCGCTCCCAGGTCAGGCCGCGGTCGTGCGCGCCGTAGAAGGTGCGGATGCCCAACAGACGCGCGACATCGGGCGAGACCCCGACCGCGGACAGGTTGCGGCCATACCCGCGCAGCTCGTGCATGCCGAGCGTTGAGAGGACCTTCTCGACGCCCTTGCGCAACGCCTCGATGAGATTCGCGAGCGCGTCCGGGTCGTCGAGCGAGCGCACGTACTCCGTGAGGAGGTACGGGTTGACGGCGTCCGCGCCGAGCGCGAGGGCGACCATGAGGTCGTGCAGGTTCCGGAAGCTTCCGGCTGAGACGACGAGCCCGCACGCGCGGCGCAGCGAGCCGCTGCGATGCGGTTGCGCGACGAGCGCGCGGTGCGCCGCAGCAACGACGAGCAGCGGATCGATCCACGCGCGGCCTTCTTCCATGACGTGACGGTCCTGGACGAGCACGAGCGTCGCGCCACCGCGAATCCCGCGGCAGGCCTGCGCACCGAGACGCGCGAGCGCGTCGGCGGGATGCTCTTCCCAGTCGCGGTCCGCCTCGAGCACAACTGGCGCGCGGTCGGCCTGCGCCGTGAACTCGGCCGCGACGTCCTCGATGAGCCAGCTCCCGATCTGTCGCGCCAGCGCGCGCTCGTCGTCGGACGACATGCCGGTCTCAGGCGCATGCCCGCCGAGCAGGATCGGCAGTCGTAGCTCGATCCAGCTCTCGGATTCGCCGCCGCGCGACCGCGATCGCAGACCCGGGCGCGGCCCGAGCACCACGCGCGTGGAGAAATGCTCGATCTCGCGCTCGCGATCGATCGCGGGATTGGTCACGACCGCGACGGTCTCGTGGATGTGGTCCGCCAGGTGTGGATGGCCGGTGGAGAGGACCGCGAGCGGCCCGTCCCAGCCGAGCGATCCGATCGGCTCGTTCGCGGTCTGGGCCATGAACTGCGCCATGCGCAGATCGTCGGGCTCGAATCCGAGCGCGCCGAACTGCTGCTCGCGCCGCCGCGCGACGTCCTCGAGCTGGTCCGGCGGCGAGCCGACTGCCCACCGTTGATCGGGCTCGCGCTTCGAGCCAGGCTTCTGCACCGTGGCGCGCGCGGTCTTCGGTCCACCGGTCTCAGCGCGCGGCCGGATGTCAACGCGCGCGACGTCGCGCGCCTCACGCTCCGCGACGAAACGCGCGAGCAGCGCGGTCTCGTCGATGAACTTCCATCCGCTTTGATCGCGGCGCAAGGCTACGCGCGAACCGGGGCCGAGCGGATAGGGATCGCGCACGTAGCGCTCCAGAGGGATGAAGCCGCGCTCGCTCGCGAAGACATGCGCCTCGTCGGTTTCGACATGCCACAGCGGCCGCAGGCCGAGCGCGTCGACGCCGAAGACGCACGTGTCGCCGACGCGCGCGAGGAACGCTGCCGGTCCCTGCGCGAACGGTCCGAACGCGGCGCGCGCCTGCACATACACGTCCTGTGTGCGCGGTGACATGCGGCGGATCTCGTTCACGATGGGTGGGAAGAGCAGCTCGATCGCCTCGATCGGCGTGAGGCGCTCGCGAAGGACGAGGCCGCGGAGGATCGCGTCGACATCCTGCGAGTCGGAGCCGTCGCGCGACAGTGGGATGCGCAGCGAGAGTCCCTCTTCGCGCAGCCGTCCGATCGTGTCGATCTCGCCGTTGTGCGCGAACGCCGGGAACGGCTGCACGCGGTCGAACGTCGTGCTCGTGTTGGTGGAGTAGCGATCGTGACCGAACGCCATGCTGGTGCCGAAGCGCTCGTCGTGAAGATCGTCGAAGTACGGGATCAGCATCTCGGGACCGCCGCGCAGCTTGTAGACGACGCTGTGGCGCGAGAGGCTGACGATCGTCGCGCTCGTGAGCCGCTCGATCTCGACGCCGGCCTCGTACAGCGCGCGCGATCCAACGCCGCCACGCCCCGGCGCGAGGAGCCCGAGCTGCCAGAACCGCGGCTCCTGCGCACGCGCGCGCGGGCCGAGCACGTTGCTATTCGTGGCGCCGGTGCGCTCGACGAGCACCGTGATGCGGTGGCGAGCCAGGAGACGGCGGACCGCGGCCTCCTCATCGCCGGCGGCGTCGCCCGATACGGAGCCGTCGGCGCTGCCCGGGATGAAGAGGTGCGCGACCGCGAACCGGTCGCTGCGCGCGTGCCGTCCGTCGCGTCCTTGGATCTCCAACAGCTCGCCCCACAGCGAGCGCGGGATGTCGGTCAGTACGCCGGCGCCATCGCCCTCGCCGTCGACACAGCCGGAGCGGTGCGCCAGCGCGCGCAGGCCGGCGATGACCTCAGCGAGCACGCGCGCGTCGGGACGACCGTCCTTGCGGGCGATGGCCACGAGACCGCACGCGTCGCGCTCTTCCATACGCTCCTTGCGTCGCCGAACGGGTGCCCTACGACCCCTTCACCAAACACAAAGGCCTCCCGTCTGGGAGGCCCTGAGTTTCGCTACGAGGATTTGTACCGGGCTGCTGGGTAGCGGGTCAGTACTGGACGGGTGACGAGAAGGCGTCAGGCAACGTGAACGGGATCGCCGACGCGGACGACTCCGCCTTGCGCAATTTGTCCCCAAACTCCGAAGGCCAGCGGCTCGCTCGTGACGTTCTCGCCGCGGTAGGTCGCGAGCGCGGCCAGCGTGTCGAGATCGGAGAGTCCGGTGACCGGGTCGAGCGTGGTCACCGCGCAGCGGCCGACGTTGCCGCGCGGCACGATCACCGCCTGTCCAACATGCACACGCTGCCCGATCCAGGTGTCCTCGGCGTGCGCCTCGACACCGGCGATGCCGAACAGCATGCGAAAGCGGCGCGGGTCCACGGCCGCGGTCACGCCGGCGGCCTTCGCGATCGCGCTGAGCGAGGCCTCCGACAGCAGCGTCGCGCCGGCGTCCTCGCCGGTTCGGTCCACGCCCTCGCCCGGATCGTCGAAGCGCACCAGCCGCACGGGACGCTCGGCCAGCGCGGACAGCGCCTCGTTCCACGGGCCCTCGACGACCTTCGCGGGCGTATGGCGTCGGTAGATCGACACGGTGATCGCGTCACCCAGATGTATCGGGCCTCGCACTTTCGATCCGTCGGGCAGGTCGAGGACGAGCGTGCGCATCTCAGCGTCGAAGTGCGGGCGGATCGCGACGAAACGCTGAACGCGCTTGGCGTTCAGCATCCTGCCGTCTGGATCGACGATGCAGAAGCGGCGGTCATTCTCGGGCCCGAGCCGGCCGAGCTCGACCTCCTGGAGCTGCTGGATCGCGAGCGCCTTGATCGGCGCGACGTGGATCCATGAGACGTGAGCGCTCACTCCGCCGAGTGTTCCACACTCAGTGGATGCGCATCTGGAGCGTGGGCCATGGGACGCGGGCGGTCGACGAGCTACTCGCTGTCCTGCGCGCGGCGGACGTCAAGAGCGTGGCGGACATCCGCAGCGTGCCCGGTTCGCGCCGTCATCCGCAGTTCGGTCAGGCGCCGCTGCGCGACGCGCTGGCCAAGGCAGGCATCGACTACGTCCACCTGCGCGGGCTCGGCGGGCGCCGCGATGCGCTCGAAAGCTCGCCGCATACGGCGCTCACGGTCGATGCGTTCCGCGGATACGCGGATCACATGGCGAGCGAAGACTTCCAGCGCGATCTCGTTCTGCTCGAAGAACGAGCAACGAAGACACCGACCGCGTTCATGTGCGCCGAGACGAAGTGGGAGGAGTGCCACCGGCGCATGCTTTCGGACGTGCTCGCGGCGCACGGGTGGGACGTCACGCATCTCCTCGGCGTCGGGATGAGCGAACCGCACCGCTCGAGGGACGTCGCGCGCGTCGTCGGCGAGAGCCTGATCTACGACGGCGGCGCGCCGCCGCTACGCGCGCAACGGCCGAAGGAGTAGTCGGCGATGGAGACGCGACTGGTCATCGTCACTGGCGCGCCGGCCACGGGAAAGACGACCGTCGCCACAGGCCTCGTGCGTCACCTCGGCTACGCGCTCATCTCGAAGGACGATGTGAAGGAGTCGCTCGCGAACGTCCTGGGCGCCGGCGATCGCGCGCGCTCACGCGAGCTCGGCGCGGCCGCGTATGCCGTCATGCAGCGGCTCGCGTCGCGCATGCTCGACGAGCGCGCGAACGTGATCCTCGAGGCGAACTTCTGGCGCGAGCGATCGGAGCCATGGCTGCGCGCTCTGGCTCAAGGTCGTGACGCTTCGGTGATCGTGTGCACGGTCGCGCCGGAGGTGCGTCGCGAGCGATTCCGATCGCGAGGTGCCGCCGGGCACCGGCACCCCGTGCATCTGGATGGAGAGATCCTTGCGAACGAGTGGACCGAGGACGACGCGGCGTTCCGAGTGGACCTCGGCACGAAGACTCTCGACGTCGACACGACGGGCGGGCCCAGACCGGGCATCGACAAGATCGCGCGCTGGATCGATCCGCTGGCGCGCCGACTATGACGCGCTGGTCCGTCAGCCCTCGACTAGCCCTTGACCGCGCTGCTGGCCGC
>JANMWW010000037.1:0-4189 GCA_031394155.1 Chloroflexota bacterium
GACGCGCGGCGTCTGCCGCCCGCGTCTCGCCCGTGCCGTGGCCGATGCCCATGAGCGCCGAGCCGGCGTTGGTCATGATCGTCTTGACGTCGGCGAAGTCGAGGTTGATGAGGCCGGGCACGGTGATGAGATCGCTGATGCCCTGCACACCTTGGCGAAGCACGTCGTCGACGATGCGGAACGCATCGCTCATCGTCGTGCGCTTCTCGACGACCTGCAGGAGCCGATCGTTCGGGATCGTGATCAGCGTATCGACCTTATCGACCAGATCGTTGATCCCCTGCTCCGCGAGGAGCCGCCGCTTGCTGCCTTCGAATCCGAATGGCTTGGTCACGACGGCGACGGTGAGCGCACCGATGTCTTTTGCGATCTCGGCGATGATCGGGGCGGCGCCGGTCCCGGTGCCGCCACCCATGCCGGCGGTCACGAAGACCATGTCCGCTTCCTTTAGGGCCTCGTACAGCTTTTCGGAGTCATCCTCGGCCGATTTGCGGCCGACCGTGGGGTCCGCGCCTGCGCCAAGACCCTTCGTGATCTTGTCGCCGATGCGGATCTTGTGCGGGGCGTCGGACATGAGCAGCGCCTGCGCGTCGGTGTTCACCGCGATGAACTCGACGCCCATCAGCTCGGCTCGGATCATTCGATTGACCGCGTTCGATCCACCGCCGCCAACACCAACGACCTTGATGAGGGCGAAGTTCTCTATATCGCTCCGGAGGGGCATGGGCGAGCCTCCACATCGTTCCATGCCGTTGCCCCTCCCCGACGGCCGCAACATGGAGTTCTTCTTTTGTTGTCGGGAACTCTACTCCAGAAATGGAGAGCCGCGAGGAAAAACCTCGCGCCGCGAATTCCTGACGCCCGGTCTAACGCACGCGCCCTCGTCGCTGCTATGGCATGAAGCCCTTGAAGATCTTCACGATCCGTCCACCCACGCCGTCCAGGGCTCGGGTGCCGGCTCGTTCGTCCTCGCTGGTCCAATGATTCGCACCCCACAGGAGCAGCCCAGAGGCCGCTGAGTAGGGCGGCGTCGAGATGGCGTCGGTGAGGCCACCGAGGCCGGCAGGGGCGAGCACCTGAACGGCCATTCCGAGCTGGTCACGCGCTGCTTTCGCGAGGCCGGTCAGCTGCGAGCCGCCTCCGGTGAGCGCCAGACCGGCCTGCAGCCGGTTCGTGGCGCCCGCAGCCTCGATCTCGCGGGCGACGTGATCGAAGAGCTCTGCCGTACGCGCCTCGATGATCTGGGCGACATGACGGCGCGTGATGGGGCGCGGCCCGTCCTCGCCGATGGAGGTGATCTGGATCACCTCGTCAGGGTCGACGTCGAGCGGCAGGGCGGTGCCCTGCTTGATCTTGAGGCTCTCGGCCACCTCCGGCGTCACCCGCAGCACGAGGCCAAGGTCGCTGGTCACGCTGCGCGCGCCCATCGGGATCGTCGCGCAATGACAGATCGACCCGTCCTGGAAGATGGCGACGTCCGTGGTGTCCCCGCCGATATCCAGAAGCGCGACGCCCAGCTCGCGGGACTCCTCCGACAGCAGGGCCTCGGACGTCGCGAGCGGCGCGAGCACGAGCTCGTCGATCTCGATGCCCGCACGCTGGACGCACTTCGACAGGTTCTGCACGCTCGTCGATGAAGCCGTGACGATGTGCGTTTCGACCTCAAGCCGAACGGCACTCATACCGATCGGGTCGCGCACGCCCGCCTGGCCATCCACCACGTATCCGCGCGGGATGACGTGCAGGATCTCGCGCGTGTTCGGGATCGAGACCGCCCGGGCGTTCTCGATGGCCCGGATGGTGTCCTCGCGCTGGATGTCATGCTGCCGGCTTGAGACCGCGACCATGCCCCGGGAGTTCTGCGAGCCGATGTGGCTACCGCTGATCCCGACGAACGCGGACCGCACTTTGAGCCCGCAGAGGCGCTCCGCCGCGTCCACAGCGGCCGCCACCGACTGAACGGTCCGGTCGATGTCGACGACGACGCCCTTTCGGAGGCCGTCGGACGGGGCCTGGCCGATCCCAATGACGTCCACGCCACCGGTCCGGGCCCCGACCTCGCCGATGAGGACGCAGACCTTCGTCGTTCCGATATCGATCGCCACGAGGACGGTCTGGTCAGCCACGGACTACCTCTATGACCGGTCTCTCCCTGCTGCTCCCCACCTGCGTCCGCGGCATCGCCCCGACACCCCCACTAAAGGAAGTGCCTTCGGATGACAGCGACATTCTGGAAGATACGCCACCCGAATGCGAACAGCGCGACGAGATAGAGATCGATGCCCAATCGGTCGCCCAGGAACGTGAGGCCCGCGGCGAGCAGGAAGTTCGTATAGAAGCCCGACAGGAAGATCCGGGTATCGAAGTGGCCCTCGAGCTCGGCGCGGTACGCACCCAGAAGCGAGTCGAGGGCGGCGAGGATACCCACAGCGGTATAGCGGGCCCACTCGATCGGCAGATTGAAGCGCAGCGCGAGGCCCAGGAGGACGCCCGCGAGCAGTCCGAGGAGAGGAAGAAACACTCGCTAGATCCGCTTCGCGCGCGGTCTTGCGGACACGCGTATTGGGGACACGCTATTGCGGGCTTACGACGATGCGATCTGGACTCCGCACGTCGACGTAGTCTAGGCGGCGCTGCGGGTTGTCACGAAGGTAACGTTTGGCGAGCGCGAGCTTTTCGTCGAACGCCTCGGGGCCACCGAAGCGGATCTCCCACCCCGAGCCGAAGCGCAGGACCAGGCCGCTCGAGCCCGCCGTCATCACGACACGCGGCGCGGTCGCGTCGGCGCGCAACTCACCGGGAGCGACCGCGGCGAGGCGGAACGCGACCGCAGCGAGCGCACCATCGAGACGCTCGCCAGCGCTCTTGCGAGCGCGCTCGTCGGTGACCCGAAGCTGCGGCGCGGCGTTCGGGTCGTTCGACGGAAAGAGCACGCCGTCGGCATCGACGAACCACTCGAGGCCATCGGACGCGACCCACCGGCCGATCGCTTCTCGCTCGATGAGCGTGATCCGGGCGCTCGAGGGGAGCACCACTTCGACGCGGGCGTCCGCGATCGCCGGTAGCGTCCGAAGTCGCGCGCGCGCGGCCGCGGCGCTCGCGCCGAAGGCTGGCCTGTCGAGGAGGCCGCTCTGCGCGATCGCCTGCCCCACGCGCACATGGCGCGCGCCGACCACGTCGACGGTCGCGATCGCCGGTGATGATGCGATGGAGATCCAACCGAGCGCCACCGCGCATGCGAGCGCTACGACTCCGGCGAACACGCGCGCGGGCTCGGCGATCTTGAATGCGGGTCTGCGTCGCGCGGCCCTCGTGCGAGACCGCGACGAGCGCCTGCTCAGCGACTCCGCCGGGCTGCGTCCTCGAGCGCCCACTCGATCAGGCGCGTGAGCAGGTCGCCGAAGCCGATGCCCGCGGCCTTCGCGGCCTTCGGCAGCAGGCTGTTCGCGGTCATGCCGGGAATGGTGTTCACCTCGAGCGCGACCATGCGGTCGCCTACCCACACAAAGTCAGCACGCGACATGTGGCGGCACCCGAGGGCGCGATGGGCGCGGATCGCGAGCTCCTGCGCGCGCTTCGCGACGTCGTCAGGCACGCGCGCCGGGACGATCTCCTCGCTCGCCCCGGCGTCGTACTTCGCGTGGTAGTCGAAGAACTCGCGCTGCGTCACGATCTCGATGACCGGCAGCGCCCTGAGGACGTCGTTCCCGATGACCGCCACGGTGAGCTCGGTGCCCTTCAAGTACTCCTCGACCATGGCGCGCTCGTCGTAACGCAACGCCTCGTCGATCGCGGGCGCGAGGTCCTCTGGCTTTCGCACGATCGCAGCGCCGACGCTCGAGCCGCCGGCGACCGGCTTCACGAACGCGGGCAGACCCACCGCGCGCGCAGCTTCGAGGTCTGCTCCGCCCGCGCTGGTGACGACCGCGCCGCGCGGCACATCGAGCCCTGATGCGTTGAGCACCGTCTTCGCCATGACCTTGTCCATCGCCAGCGCCGACGCGAGCACGCCGGACCCGGTGTATGGGATGCCGAGCGTGTCCAGGAGCCCCTGGATGCGACCGTCCTCACCCCAGGTCCCATGCAGCGCGATGAGCACGACATCGAGCGGCTCGCTCGAGTCGGTGATCACACGCGTCGCGGGCACGAGCGCGCGCGACGCGGACTCGATCTCCTTCTCGAGCCCGAT
>JANMWW010000061.1:0-12212 GCA_031394155.1 Chloroflexota bacterium
AGCGTTCGCGACCCGGATGGACGGATCGTGAGGCTGCAAGCCACCTAGACTGAGGTCATGCCCATCGATCGCCAGACGATCGTTCACGTTGCCGATCTGGCTCGGATCGCGCTGACCGAGGACGAGATCACGCGATTCACCGGACAGCTTTCGGTCGTGCTCGACGCGGTCGAGCGCCTGAGTCAGGTCGACACGTCGATCGTCCTCCCGACCGCCTCGGCGCTGCCGATCTCCAACGTCGAGCGCGAGGACGTGGCCCGCCCGGGCCTCACGACTGAGGAAGCGCTCGCGAACGCGCCAAAGGGTGGTCGTGACGGCGAGTTCTTCCGCGTGCAGGAAGTCTTGGAAGAGCGATGAACGAATTGCCCGCGTCGATCGCCGACGCCGGCGCGCTGCTGCGCCGAAGGGCGACCACGTCGGTCGAGCTCACCGAGCACGCCCTGCGTCGCGCGCACGCGGACCGCTACAACGCGTGGCTGCACATCGCCGACGATCACGCCCGCGCGCAGGCGCGCGCCGCCGACGAGCGGATCGCGCGCGGCGATGCATCACCGCTGCTCGGCATCCCGTGGGCCTGCAAGGACATCATCGGGACGAAGGGCATCCCGACGACCGCGGCCTCGAAGATCCTCGAGGGCTACCGGCCGCCGTACTCCGCGACCGTGGTGGAGCGTCTGGATGCGGCGGGCGCGGTGATGCTCGGCAAGACGAACCTCGACGAGTTCGCGATGGGCTCGTCGAACGAGAATTCCGCGTTCGGCCCAGTGAAGAATCCCTGGGACACGACACGCGTGCCTGGCGGGAGCTCGGGCGGGTCCGCGGTCGCCGTCGCCGCCGGCCAGGCGATGTTCTCGCTGGGGACGGACACCGGCGGATCGATCCGCCAGCCCGGGGCGCTGACCGGCATCGCGGCGATGAAGCCGACCTTTGGCCGCGTGTCGCGCTTCGGCGTCGTCGCGTTCGCGTCATCCCTCGATCAGGTCGGCCCGTTCGCGCAGAGGGTCGAAGACGTTGCGCATATCTGTCAGGCGCTGTTCGGGAAGGACACGAACGACGCGACGACGATGCCGCTGCCGCAGGAGGATCTGCGCCGAGACATCGGCAAGGGTGTGAAGGGTCTTCGGATCGGCGTGCCGAAGGAGTTCTTCATCGACGGGATGGAGAAGGGCGTCGAGCGCGCCGTCCGCGAGGCGCTCCGCTGGTACGAGAAGGAGGGTGCCGAGCTCATCGACGTCAGCCTCTCGCTGACCGACCACGGACTCGCGGTCTACTACATCATCCAGCCGGCCGAGGCGTCATCGAACCTCGCGCGGTACGACGGTGTCCGCTTCGGACTGCGCGTCGAGGGCAAGGATCTGCTCGACACGTATCGCAAGACGCGCGGTCAGGGGTTCGGCACAGAGGTGAAGCGTCGCATGATCCTCGGCACGTACGCGCTCTCGGCTGGCTACTACGACGCGTATTACGTGAAGGCGCAGAAGGTCCGCACGCTGATCAAGGCAGAGTTCGATGCGGCCTTCGCGAAGTGCGACGCGATCGTCACGCCGACGTCGCCGACGGTCGCGTTCAAGATCGGCCAGAAGGTCGACGATCCGCTCTCGATGTATCTCAACGACGTGTTCACGCTACCGGGCAACATCGCGGGGCTTCCTGCCATTTCTATACCGTGTGGATTCTCCGACGAGAGATTGCCCATTGGGCTGCAGATCATGACCAACTCGTTCCAGGAGGCGACGCTCTTCCGCGTGGCCGCCGCGTACGAGCGGGGAACGAAGCACCACGAGGCACGACCGGAGGTTAAGGCAGCATGAAGACGGTCCGACCGCTCACGAACACGAAGGTCTCGAAGATCCCGGCGAGCGGCATCCGCAAGTTCTTCGATCTGATCGCAGGCGTGGAAGGCGCGATCTCGCTCGGAGTGGGGGAGCCCGACTTCGTCACGCCCGAAGCGTTCCGCGAGGCGGCCATCCGGTCGATCAAAGAGGGCAAGACCAAGTACACCTCGAACTACGGCATCAAACCGCTGCGCGACGCGATCGTGGAGCACACCGCGAAGCTGCGCGGCGTTCGCTACGACGCCGACCGCGAGGTCATCGTCACCGTCGGCGTCTCCGAAGCGGTGGACCTCGCGTTAAGGGCCACGCTCAACGACGGTGACGAAGTCATCGTTGCTGACCCGTCGTACGTCGCGTACGTGCCCGGGATCATCCTCGCCGGCGGCGTGCCGGTCCCGGTCCCGACGGAAGAGTCGGAGGACTTCCGTCTCACGCCCGACGCGCTCGCGGCCGCGATCACCCCGCGCACCCGCGCGATCCTTCTCGGGTTCCCGAACAATCCCACCGGCGCGGTCCTCACAAAGGGCGACGTCGCAGGCATCGCGAAGCTGGCGGAGGAACACGATCTGCTCGTCTACGCCGACGAGATCTACGACCGCCTCGTCTACGGCACCGAGCATCAGTCGATCCTGGACGTGCCGGGTATGAAGGAGCGGACGATCTATCTCGCCGGGTTCTCGAAGTCGTACGCGATGACCGGATGGCGGGTCGGCTACGCCTGCGCTCCAGCCGAGGTCATCGAGCAGATGATGAAGATCCATCAGTACACCGTGATGTGCGTCCCGACCGCTGCGCAGTACGCGGCGCTCGAGGCCCTGCAGAACGGCGAGGCGGACGTCCTCCGAATGGTCAGGGCGTACGACGAGCGCCGGACGTACATGTGGAAGCGCTTCAACGACATGGGTCTGCGTTGCTTCGAGCCTCGCGGTGCGTTCTATTGCTTCCCGAACATCACATCGACTGGACTCACCGACGATCAGTTCTGCGAGCAGCTTCTGAAGCACGAGAAGGTCGTCGTCGTTCCGGGCAATGCGTTCGGCGAACGTGGCAAAGGACACGTGCGCGCGTGCTATGCGTCATCGATGGAGCAGATCCACGAGGCCTGCGATCGCATCGAGCGCTTCATCGCGCACATCTAGCGGATGGGAACACGGTATGAGGACCAGCCGGTCGAGCAGTGGTCCGGCCCGGAATCCCTCGATCCCACGCCGGTGTGGAAGCAGTACATCCTCGTCGCCCTGCTGCTGGCGCTCGCGCTCGTGGTCGTCTTGGCGACGTCCGTGACGTCGCTCGCGCCGCAGTTCGTCACGCCTCCCGCAGTTGTCTTCGGCGATCGCCTCGTACTGAACGCGACCGACTTGCCCGCCGTGGGCGCGCCGCCGAAGCTCATCACGGCGCCCATCGTGGATGACGCGCGGGCATTCTGGCTTACGCAGCCAACCAAAGGCGAGGTGTATGCGTTGCGTCGCGACTATCAGTACCAGCTGTCCGGAACGGAGCGATGCACGATCGAGTCGATGGGAGGCCCGCCGATCGCGGGGCTACGCGACTTCATTGGCAAGTGCCCGACAAGCGTCCATTCACCAACGTTCGGCGGCACGGGTCGCTCATTCGAGGGTGGCCTTCGAGATCTCGATCGATACCTCGTCTCGGTGAGCGGAGATCGTGTGATCGTCAATCTCAGCCGCCTCATCCAAGCCGATGTAAGAACGGGCGGGCCGGTGCCGACAGGTATTCCGCAGCCGCAGACACAGCCATGATTACGCCGTACGAGCTTGTCATCGGCATCGAGACGCACATCGAGCTCGGCACGAAGTCGAAGATGTTCTGCGCGTGCTCCGCGCAGTGGTTCGGGGCGCCAGCAAACTCGATCCTGTGCCCGGTCTGTCTCGGTCTTCCTGGTGCGCTCCCCGTGCCGAACAAACGCGCGATCGAGCTGGCCATCACCGCCGGTCTTGCGCTGAACTGCACGGTGCCGGAGCACACCAAGTTCGACCGCAAGAACTACATGTACCCCGACCTGGCGAAGGGCTACCAGATCTCGCAGTACGACCTGCCCTTCAACGTGAACGGCTGGCTCGACATCCCGTCCCGTGAGGGAACGAAGAGGGTCCGAATCCATCGCGCGCATCTCGAGGAGGACACCGCCAACACGAAGCACGGTCAAGGCTACGCGCTCATCGACTTCAACCGGTCTGGGGTCCCGCTTCTCGAGATCGTGAGCGAGCCGGACATGAGCTCGGCCGAAGAGGCGGTCGCCTATGTGACCGCGCTGCGCGAGATCATCGTCGGAGCGCGCGTGAGCGAGATGAAGCTCGAGGAAGGTGCCGGGCGCTTCGACGTGAACGTCTCGATCCGCTTCACCGAGGACGGCAGGACGATGTGGCCGCCGCAGAGCGAGATCAAGAACCTCAACTCCTATCAGGCGATCAAGGAGGCCGTGCCGTACGAGGCCGATCGAATGTGGCGCGAGTGGCAGGACGGCGGCGAGATCCGCACGCGCAAGGGGAAGATCACCGTGGGCTGGAGCCCGGAGCGCCGGCAGACATTCCTGCAGCGTTCAAAGGAGGACGTGCAGGACTACCGCTACGTCCCGGAGCCAGACCTGGTCCGCTTCGAGATCTCGCGCGAGCTCGTCGCGCGCCTGAAGGCAGCCATCCCTGAGCTCCCGACCCAGCGGCGGGCGCGCTTCGTCAAGGACTACGGCCTCTCTGACTACGACGCGCGCATTCTCGTATCGGATCGCGAGCTCGCTGACTTCTACGAGGAATCGGTGAAGGCGGCCGGTGGCGAGCCGAAGGCGGTCGCGAACTGGGTGACGGGCGAGCTCTTGCGCTTCATGAAGAACGATGGCGGCAGAATGGCCGGCGCGAAGGTGCGCCCGGAGCACATCGGCTCCCTCGTAACGCTGGTGAAGAGCGGCGAGCTCTCGTCGACCGCGGCGAAGGACGTCTTCGCTGAGGTCTGGCGCTCAGGCGCGGAGCCGGCCGCGGTCGTGAAGGCCAAAGGGCTCGGTCAGGTGAGCGACGAGGCGGCGATCGCCGATGCGGTCGATGTGGTGCTTGCGGAGAACCCGAAGGCGGTGGCCGACTACAAAGCGGGAAACCAGCGCATTCTCGGAGCGCTCGTCGGCCAGGTGATGAAGAAGATGGGCGGGAAGGCGAACCCCGCCGTGATCAACAAGGTGCTCGCGGAGCGGATGGGCCGCTAAGCCTCGACCTGCGACGCCATCCCAGGAGCAGGTGCGCCGCTTGCCGTCTGTGGCTCGGTCGGCAAGGTGAAGTGGAAGCGCGAGCCGTGACCCGGCTCACTCTCGACCCACATCTTCCCGCCATTCATCCAGACGAGGCGGCGCGCGAGCGCCAAGCCGAGGCCCGTTCCACCGTACCGGCGACGGGATGATCCGTCCGCCTGGCGGAAGGTCTCAAAAATGTAAGCCTGCGCCTCCGGCGTGATGCCCTCGCCCGTGTCGCGAACAACGACATCGACGACCCCGTCCTCGAGCGTCGCGCTGATGACGACCTCGCCGGTCGCGGTGAACTTCACCGCGTTCCCCACGAGATTCGTGAGGATCTGGCGTACGTGATGTGGGTCGGCCCATCCCGGGGGCAGCTCCGCTTCGACATCCGAACGCAACACGAGACTCTTGGCGCGGGCCTGATCTTTCAGTACCTCGACAGTGTCACGCGCCGCCACCGCCAAGCTCACACGCTGCGGTGTCAGGGCCATCTGTCCAGCTTCGATCTTCGCGATGTCGATGAGGCTGTTGATGATGCCCAAGAGCTTCTTCGAAGCGGTGCGCACGTTCTGCAGGTCCTTCGCCTGCGCCTCCGTCACCGGACCGTTGAGTCCCTCGATCATGAAATCGGTGTAGCCCATGATCGCGTTCATCGGCGTGCGCAGCTCGTGGCTCACATTGGCGATGAACTCCGACTTCAGTCGACTGGCCTCCTCGAGCTTCACGTTCGCGGCCCGGAGCTCGCTGACAAGTGCGTCATTGCGTCTATCCCGCGAAGAGAGCGCGCCGGCCATCGACCCGAAAGATCGTTCGAGCTGGCCGATCTCATGCGGTGACCCTGCGGCCACTGGCGTCGTGAGATCGCCCTGTTCGATGCGCTCAGCCGCTGTCGCGAGCCGCGCGAGCGGGTAGGTCATCGTGCGCGCCGTGCGGTACGCGAACGCGACCGCCAACGTACCCAGGATGATGCTGCCGAGGACCACGGCTGCGGCGATCTGCCGCTGCGCGTCCTCGAGCGGGGCGAGCGGAAGGAAGACCGCGAGCTCCTGCGCGTTGGCCGAGTGCGACTGCATGAGGGTGAAGATCGCGGCGTAGCGCTTGCCCTCGATCACCGTCTCGGAGCGGTACTGCCCAAGGAGCAGGTCGGTCTCGCTCGGCTTCGGGAGGGCCGCGGGATCCAGCCCCGGGACCGTCGACACCCTGACCGCTCCGTCCGCCAGGATCGCGATTTCCGAGTCCGAGGATGCGCGCAGCGTCTTCAGGAAATTGTTGTCGAGCAACGAGCCCGTCTCGACGAATCCCGGCAGATTTACGGTGCCGGTCGAGATCGGCGAGATCGCGCGGATCATCAGACCGCGCGGCTCCGCGTAGATGACGTAGGACTGCTCCGCGCGCGCCTGCGCACGCACGACGAGCTCGGGAGGCAGCTTGTCCCCCGGTGTGACGTCCTGCGCGCCGGCGATGATCGTGCCCTGCGCGTCCGACACGAAGGCGAGGTCCAGGGCCAGACGCGACTTGAGCGGAATGAGGAGCTCGCGCAGGCCCCGAGCGTCCCGCGCGATCGTGAGGTCCCGCACCTCAGGCAGCGCCGAAAGTACGGCGGAGCCGCGTGACGCGAGCGTGATCCGATCGCCGATGCCGTTGGCCGTCGCGCTCGCGACGACCCGCGCTTCGTCGTTGAAACGGGCTTCGAGCAGCTGCTGCGATACCGCGAACGCGAGCGTGCCGATCACCAGCATCGGCGTGATGCCGATGACCAGACTGCGCGCGATGAGGGTTCGGCGGAGGCTCGGCGCGAGGAACGAGCGCGCCGCGGCGCGGCGGCTCATCTAGTTCGCGCTGGCTGCGACGCTCTGACCTTCGGAGCTGCGCACCCAGTCGAGGAATGCCTTGATGCCGGCGCGCGCCTTCGATTCGTCAGCAGGGACGACGATCAGCAGCGGTCGACCGATCTTGTATGTGCCGTTCACGAGGTTCTCCGGCGTAGGCGCGATCCCGTCGATCGGCAGGAGCTTGACGGTCGGATCGGTAGCCGCGCGATTGCTCGCGGTCGCCATGCCGATTGAAGCCTTGAACGAGCCGACAGCTCTCAGCGTCTGCTCAAGCTCGAAGACCTCGCTCGCTGTCTTCGAGTACGTCGCCTTGCCGCCGAAGAAATACGACTCGAACGAGCTGCGCGTGGCGGCGTTGGCCTCCCGGACGAACACCTTAATCTCGAGATCCTCGCCACCGACTGCCTTCCAATTCGTGATCTCGCCAGCAAAGATCTGGCGTACCTGCTCTTTGGTGAGGCCCTGGATCGGATTCGAAGCGTTCACGATCAGGCACGTCCCGACCAGGCCGATGCTCACGGACTTCACTTTCGTCGACTCGTCGGCCGTCAGCGCGCGACTCGTGAATCCGAAATCGACCGAACCGCTTGACGTCAGGTTCACGCCGGCATCCGACCCGGTCTCATCGATCTGCCAGACGACTCCCGGATGAAGCTCCGCAAATCGCTTGGTGAGCGCGTTCACTGCGGCGAGCGCCCCGCCGCCGCCGGTCGCCGAGTAGCGTCCTGCGAGCGGATCCGCGGTGGGCGTCGATGGTTTCGCCGACCCGCCGCAGGTGGCGAGGACAGCCAGCGCGATCACCGTCGCGAGCCCGCGGTGGATCAATGGCATGAACACAGTCTGGGCCCGTCGGTTTACGCGGGCCTACCCCGGATGGGGGAGGCTAATCAAGTCGTCCGTCGGCCCGCGGATCAAAAACCCAGCAAAAACCGCGTTTCACACCAGAGCGGCGGCTCACCACCCGATGGCGTAGCTGCGTGCCTGCCCGAGAGCGCCTCAGTCGAGTCGAGCGTAGCCAGGGATCGTCAGGAACTCAGCGAAGTCCGCCGAGAGCGCGACCTCGTCGAACAACAACGCGGCTTCGTCGTATCGGCCCTTCGCGTATCCGTCGCCGACCGCCGAGCGGATCTTGGCGAGCTCCTCGTCGCGCACCTTGCGCACGAGCTCGGCCGTAATGGTCGGACCCTCAGCGAGCTTGCTGCGGTGATGGACCCACTGCCAGACCTGAGAGCGCGAGATCTCCGCGGTCGCCGCATCCTCCATGAGGTTGTTGATCGCCGCGGCGCCGGTCCCACGCAGCCATGAGGCGATGTACTGGATGCCGACGCTCACGTTGGTGCGCAGCCCGGCTTCGGTGACCGTCGCGCCGGGGATCTTCACGTCGAGCAGCCGCGCTTCCGTTGTCGTCACTTCGGGACGCTGCCGGTCGAGCTGGTTCTTGCGGTGACCGAGCACGCTGTCGAAATCGGTCATCGCGGTCTCCACCAGATCGGGGTGCGCGACCCACGTGCCGTCGAACCCGTCCGTCGCCTCGCGCTGCTTGTCCTCATGGACCTTCGCGAGCGCCGTCTCGGTGACGACGGGGTCGCGGCGGTTCGGGATGAACGCCGCCATGCCGCCGAGCGCGAACGCACCCCGGCGATGCGTCGTCTGCACCAGCAGCTCGGTATACGCCCGCATGAACGGCACGGTCATCGTGATCTGCGCGCGGTCGGGCAGGATGAACTCCGGACGGCCCGCGAATTTCTTGATCATGGAGAACATGTAGTCCCAGCGGCCGGCGTTGAGTCCGCCGCTGTGCTCTCTCAGCTCCCACAGCACCTCGTCCATCTCGAACGCGAGCGTGATCACCTCGACGAGGACCGTCGCCTTGATCGAGCCGCGCGGGATGTCGAGCGCGTCCTGAGCCATCAGGAAGATGTCGTTCCAGAGGCGCGCCTCGCGATAGCTCTTGAGCTTGGGGAGGTAGAAGTACGGGCCGCTGCCATTCTCGAGCAGGCGGCGCGCGTTGTGGAAGAAGTACAGGCCGAAGTCGAACAGCGCACCGGCGATGGGCTTGCCGTCGACGAGAAAGTGTTTCTCGTCGAGGTGCCAGCCGCGCGGGCGAACGACGAGCGTCGCAGTGTTGTCCTTCAGCTTGTAGTCTTTGCCCTCGGGACTGGTGAAGTCGATCTGGCGCAGGGTGGCATCGATGAGGTTGCGCTGCCCTTCGATGAGGTTGCGCCACGTCGGTGTGTTGGCGTCCTCGAAGTCCGCCATGTACACCGACGCGCCTGAGTTGAGCGCATTCACGACCATCTTGCGATCGGTCGGGCCGGTGATCTCGACCTTGCGGACCTGCAGGTCAGCAGGCACGTCGGCCACGCGCCATTCCGCGGCGCGCCGAGCGGCGCTCTCCGTCGGGAATGAGAGCTTGCCGCTCGCGCGCAGCTCCTTCCAGCGCTCCTGCCGTGTCTCGAGGAGTCCTTGGCGCCTCGGCTCGACCTCGCGATGCAGACGCGTCAGGAATTCCTGCGCTGCCGGGCTGAGGAGCTCCTCCGCGAGGCGGCGCGTGTCAGAGTCGCGCGACGGAGTGCGCACTTCGACGGGCGTCATCGCCATCGCCCGTATCCTCGCATAGCGCAGATGCTTGGACCATTCGCACTGGACGGTAGGCGAGCCCTTGTCACCGGCAGCGCGCGGGGGATCGGACGCGCGATCGCGCTGGCCATGGCGGATGCGGGCGCCGACGTCGCTGTCACATCGCGAAACGGCGACGACGCCGAGCCGGTCGCGCGGGAGATCAGGGAGAAGGGTCGGCGCTCGGTCGCGCTGCTGCTCGATGTGCGACATGCGCTCTCGATCCGCGTTTGCTTCGAGCGTCTCGATCGGGAGTGGGGAAGCCTCGACATCCTGGTCAACAGCGCCGGCGTGAATATCCCGCAGGATCTCGCGTCGATTGACGAGAGCTCGTGGGACACGGTCGTCGACACGGATCTCAAAGGCATGGTGTTCGTCACCCAGGCGGCCGCGGAGCGAATGATCCGAGCGAAGCAAGGCGGCCGCATCGTCAACATCGCCTCCGTCTACGGTGCCGTCGGTAGGCGCGAGCGCATCGCCTACTCCGCGGCGAAGGGCGGCGTCGTCAATCTGACCCGCTCGCTCGCGCTCGAGCTGGGACCTCACGGGATCACGGTGAATGCCGTCGGCCCGAGCCTTATCGAGACCGACATGACCAGGGAGCGCATGCGCAGGGTCCCCGGGTACCGCGAGGAGGAGCTTGCGCAATCGCCGCTGGGCCGGCTCGGAACGCCCGAGGATGTGGCCGCCGCGGTGATATTCCTCGCTTCGCCCGCGGCAGGCTACGTCACGGGACAGACCCTGCTGGTCGACGGAGGAATGTCAGCGCATTGAATCCCCCGATCGGCGGTCTCTGCCTCATGCTTCGACCGTGAGCATTACTCCGGTGACCTCTCCCGTCGAAGCAACGCTGCGCATCCTCATGAACGGCGTGCCGTTCCTCATGGGCGCGGCAGTCGTTCGCCAGCCACCCGGAACCGATGGCATCGTCGCGTCGGTCGGTCGGATGCCGTGGCTGCACGATCGACGGCTTACCACCCTTCAGCTCCCCGACGACACGCTTCCGTCCAACCGCGCCGTCGCGCTCGATTGGCCGGTGCCGTTCCAGGCCGAGTGGGTCGGCGCACCGCCGCGTCTCCTTATCTCACGGCTCGTCTTCCAGGGACGCACCGTGGGCGTGCTTCTCGGAACGCTGGTCACGCGCGAGCCCATCAGCCAGCAGACGCGTGAGGCACTCGACCTGTCAGGCGAGCTCATCGCGTCGGCCGTCGCCGGCGAGTCCGCGTACTCGATCGCGGCATCACCATCGCGGCAAGAGGCGCCGATGGAACAGGCGCCGCTCGAGGCCGATCCCGTCGCCGAGGCGCCGGTCGCCGTTGGGTCGAGCGCCGCGCCGCCGTCCGCGCCGACGCGATCATCCGAGATTCTTCCGCCCATCCCGACACGCGGCGTCGTCGCGAGCGAGCTGGTCGTCGATGAGGTCCGCAAGGGACTCGCGGACGCGACCGACGCGCGGAGTCTTGGCCGCGTTCTCCGTGATGCGATGAGCGTGATCACGGACGCGTCCGCGTTCTCGATCGCGCTGTTCCACCTCACGCGCCCCGAGGTCGTCTATCGCTACAAGGTCGTCGGCCCGGATCGCGATTCCGCGGAGCTCGGCCGTCAGCACGTCGACGACGGACCGGCCTGCTACGCCGCGCGTCACGATCGGCGCTGGCACGTGTTCGCGCGGGAAGTTGCGATCCGTACCGACATCGATGCGCGCGTGCGCGAGGTCATCGTCCTCCAGCTGCCGCTTTCGGCGGGTGGTGAGGTCTTCGGCGTCGTGACCGTGCAGACGTTCCGGCCGGAGGGCTTCACCGATCAAGAGCTGCGCCTCGTCGCGACGGTCGTCGAGGCGTCGTCGTCGCACTTCGCGCAGGCGCGTTCGTCCGGTCGGCTCCAGCCATCCGGCCCGGCGGCCGCGGGCGACGTCGCCCCAACGGTCATGACGCCGCAGGCCGTCCCGCAGCCACCCCCGGCGGCCGCAGCGCGTACCGCGGCGGATGTGCTCGCGGAGCTGCTGCGCCGGTGCGCAGGCGCTGGCTTCACGACCGTGTTCCTCATGGGCGTCGATCCCGGTGCGTCTTCGCTTCGCGGAGAGCTCGTGTCGGACGGCGAGTCAGCGCGCGAGCTCGACTACGCGCTCGGCATCACCAGCGGAAAGTTCATGGTCCCGCTCGATGATCGGTACAACGCGATGGCGCGCTCGGTGCGCGAGGCACGGATCGTCCCGGCGCCGACGTTATACGAGATCACACGGCCGGCGATCGACTTCGAGAAGGCGCAGTCGGTCGAGCGCCTCGTCAAGGGAGGCCGTTCCGTGACGTTGCCGCTCATCGTGAATGGCGAGGCGGCCGGTGCCCTGGTGATCGGCCCGATGCGCGACGAGCCGTCCTTCTTCGCGATCGAGACCGTGCGAGGCTACGTCGACGACGCCACAAAGGAGCTCGCCGGACTCTGGCAGGCCGCGAAGTAGCGGTTCTTTCGTAGACTCCTCCCAGTGATCGGCGAGGTGCTCTTCGGGGTCATCGGCCTTCTCTTCCTCTTCGCCGACGTGCGCACGTTCGCGTCCACCTTTCAGCTGACCTTCTTTGGCGCTCCGAACACGACCCTCGGGGTCATGGCGGTGGCGGTCTTCGCGACATCGTTCCTCGCGCTTCTCGTTTCGTGGCGCCTTGGTCCGCGCCGGGCGCTCGGCGTGGCCGG
>JANMWW010000091.1:0-4386 GCA_031394155.1 Chloroflexota bacterium
CCAGACCGACCTGCTTGTGCTGCTGCTCCTCGCCAACGCCGTGCAGATGGCGATGATCCACGAGGGCACCGCGATCACCGACGGCGCGATCCAGGTGGTCGTGATCATGGGCTGGAGCGTCCTGGTCGACGTCATCGGCGACCGCTTCCCGTGGCTGCGCGGCGTTCTACGCTCAGCACCCGTCGAGGTCGTTCGTGATGGCAGGGTGCTCACGCGCAACCTGCGACGCGAGTTCATGACCGAGGACGAGCTCGACGCGCAGCTCCGTCTTCAGGGCATCGATGCGGTCGACGACATCGCGCGGGCATTCGTCGAGCACGATGGCCGCATCAGCGTGATCCGAAAGCGCGATGAGGCGCCGCGCCATCGGCGCACGACGACGCCGAAGAAGCGCAGCGCCGCCTAGTGCTGGAGGACCAACAGTCGTCCGTCGCGCAGCCATTGCGGCGAGCCTTGAAAGCCCAGACCGGCCCCGCCAGCTGATAGAAGATCGCGAAGCTCGAATCCCTCTCCGGCGCAACAGCTCGGATCCGTAAGGTACCGCCCGTCGGGAGAGAGCCCGGGTGCGCGAGCGAGATACCGAGTTTTCTCAAATCCACCGAAGGAAATTTGCGCCCAGAGGAGCCGCGCTCCCTCGCCCTGCTCGCTCGAATCGCGCGAGACGAGAAGGTCGCCGTTCACGCCGTTCAACGCCGCGACGATGCCGTATTTGCCGCCCGCAACGATCGCGACGGCACGCGCTGTGGCGACGTCGATGATCCGCGTTGTCGCGGGGCCGTCGACGGCGCATTCCACGATCGCCACTCGGCCCTCGTCCTTCGACCATGCGGCGCGGCCGTTCGACGCACCTGTGCCGCACGCAGCGATATGGTCCGGGAGCGTCTTGATCGCGCCGGTCGCGAGATCGACGATGGCCAGCGTGTTCGTCGATCCGACAGCGACGAACGATCCGTTCGGCGACACCGCGACCGCGTTGGCATCACCGACGACTCTGATGTCCGCGACCGCTCGGGCCGCGCTTCCGTCGGCGCCGCTCACCCATACGCGCTCGCCCACGAACACGATCCGATCATTGCCCGCCCACCCCGCGACGATCAGCGGCGCGGTCGTGTTGGGCACAGACACCGCGACCGACCTGCGCGCGGCGATGTCGACCACGTGCGGGTCCGGAGCTGCACCGCCGTAGAGGTACGTCAGCAGCTTCGCTCCATCCGGAGACGCGATCGCAACGTAGCCGCGTCCGATGGAAACGCGCGTCGCGTCAGCCGCCTTCGGCGGCCGCGCACCGCTGAGCAATTCGGCCACGGTGAAGGTGCTGACGACGACTGATGGCGCGTGCTCGAGCGGCACGAAGAAGATGTCGATCACCGTCGCGCCGTCCTTGGACCGCGACTCCGGCACTTTGAACCCTGCGAGCGTTTCGCTAGCGGCGATCGAAAGACTCAGCGTCTTGTCGTCGTTCCACGACGGGACATCGCCTCGAGGAAGCCACGTCTCCACACTCGCGCGCTCCATCGCCACCGGGAATGTGAGCACGACGATCGACGTGCCCGCGTCCGCGAGCAGGCCCGTGGCGCCCGGCCGCAGCTCGCCGCCGTTGACCGTGATCCGCACGCTCGTACCCGGTAGGTGCGTCGGTGCGACCGACGGTGACGGCGTGACCGACGCCGCAGAGTCACCGCACGCGGCGGCAATCCCTGCGACGAGGACTCCGAGGACGAGGATGGATCTGCGCATCAACAACTCCTTACTCAGACCGAGAGCGCTGCGACCATCGTCGCGGCACGTCTGGGGGGAGGTGTGGGGGGTCAGGGTGCGGTGCGGTATTTGAGCAATTTGGCCGGAACGCCGGCGTAGATCGCGTACGGCGGGACCACTGTGTCGCGGGCCACGACGGCGCCCGCGCCGATGATCGCGCCCGCGCCGATGCTCACGCCGGGGAGCAACACGGCGTTCACCCCGATGTCGGCGCCGTCGCCGACGCGCACCGGCTTGATCACGAGATCGGTCTGGATGATCGGGACGTCGTGTGGCTCGCCGGTGTGCTCGCTCCCGAGCACCTTGGCGCCAGGGCCCCAACCCACGTACTCGCCAAATTCCATGTCTCGGCAGTCGAAGTACGACTGCGGGCCGATCCAGGTGTGCGCGCCGATCACGCAGCGCCCGTCGTGACGGCCCTGCAGGAACGACTGATTGCCGATGAACACGGCGTCACCGATCTCGAACGTGTGCGGGTGGAGCACGAGCACGCCCATTCCGATCTTCACGCCGTTGCCGAAGCGCTTACAAATGGCCCGAAGGACGACGCGCCGTGCGCGCTGTCCCTTGAGTCCGTCGATCCACAGCACCGCCGCGTAGCGCTCGAGGATCGCGTCGCGCTCGAGCGTCCGGAGCTCGTTCGACTCGGCGATCTCATCCGGCGGGTCGGCAGCCACGGCCTCGAGGCCGTGCACCGCCTTGACGACTCTTCCAATCTCTGGGCTTCGCCCAGTCGTCACTTCTTCATGAACGCGGTGACCTCGCTCGCGACCCGCTCGGCCATCGCGTCGGTGAGCTCCGCGTAGATCGGCAGAGACAGCACTTCGTCGGCGACTTTTTCGGTCACGGGGAGATCGCCCTTCCGGTAGCCGAGGAAGTTCGCGGCCTCCTGCATGTGGATCGGCACCGGGTAGTGGATCTGCGTGCCGATGCCGCGCTCGCCGAGATATGCGCGCATCGCGTCGCGCCGGCCGCTGGGGACGCGGATCGCATACGCGTAGAAGACGTGGCGGTCGCCCGACGGGACCTCCGGCGTGATGACGCCCGAATCCTTCAGCAGCGCGTTGTACTGCTTCGCGATCGCGCGACGGCGCGCGTTCCACTCATCGAGCTTGCGGAGCTTGATGCGCAGGATCGCCGCCTGGATCTCGTCGAGACGCGCGTTGTAGCCGACGACCGGGTGGTAGTAGCGCGTCGACTGCCCGTGCTCGCGGAGCGCGCGCAGGTCGTCGGCCAGCTTGTCGTCGTTCGTGACGATGCTGCCGGCCTCGCCATACGCGCCGAGGTTCTTGCTGCAGTAGAAGGAGTACGCGGAGACGCGGCCGCCGCTGCCGGCTCTCTTGCCGTCGTCGAGCAGTGCGCCGTGCGCCTGCGCGGCGTCCTCGATGATCGCGATGTTGCGGTCACCGGCGATCTGTTTGAGGGGCTTGAGGTCGACGGTGCGACCGTATAGGTGCACCGGGATGATCGCCTTCGTGCGCGGTGTGATCGCGGCGGCGACGGCGCTCGCGTCCATGAGCATGGTCTTCTCGTCGACGTCGACCAGGATCGGCCGCGCGTTCGCGTAGAGGATCGCCTCGACGGTCGCGAAGAACGTGTGCGAGACCGTGATGACCTCGTCGCCCGACGACACGCCGATCGCGCGGATCGCGAGCTGGAGCGCGTCCGTGCCGCTGCCCACGCCGATCGCGTGCTTGGTGCCGCAGTAGGCGGCCCATTCCTGATCGAAGGCGCGCACGTTCGGGCCGATCGTGAGCTGCATGCTCTCGAGCACGTCGTCGATCGCCTCGCGCACTTCCGTGCGGATCGTCGCGTACTGCGCCTTGAGGTCGACGAGCGGGATCTCCTGCGTCTTGGTCGGGGTGACGGTCATGCGGTCTCCTCTTTCGTCAGCACGGCTTCGAGATGTTCCTTGTGGATGCGGAGATGCTGCAACCCCGGCATCCGGAAGCAGACATGGACGTCGTCGGCAGAATCGCCGGTCATCAGCTGGGTCGGTGTCAGATCCGCGAGCGCACTCATCAGCTCCGCATGTTTGGTCTTGAACTCCGCAAGGAGATCGGACACGGCTCGGGCACGCCAGCCGCTGAAGGTCGCGTCGTTGAGCTCATCGACCGTCTCCGAGATGTCGAGGAAGGTGCGCACGCGGTCGTCCGGCTTCGGCTGGAGATGGTCCGTCGCCACCTTCCGCGCGGCGCGCGCGGCACGCTCCTGCCACGCGGCGAAGTGCGGAATGAGATCGCGCACGCGCCAACCGGCTCCTTCGCCGGTGAAGACCGGCCGCTCGAGATCGCTCTCGGACATGCTTCGAAAGAGCGTGTCGAGCTCGCGCCATTCCTGGTCGAATGTCGCGAGCGCCATCTCTTTCGCGGGCTCGTTCATCGCGGTGCCTTCTCCTCGAGCCACGCATACGCGTGCGGGTAGATGTGGACGAAGCAGTCGAGCTCGGTCAATTCGTCCTTTAGTTTCACGGCCGGGTTTCCCGCCCACACACTCCGTGGGGGGATCTTCCGCGCCCTGACCACGCTACCAGCGCCGATGAGGGCCAGCTCCCCCACTTCGACACCAGGAAGCAACGTCGTGTTGGCGCCGATCTTCGCCGCTTTGCGGATCGTCGCGCCCTTGACG
>JANMWW010000132.1:0-4186 GCA_031394155.1 Chloroflexota bacterium
CCCGCCGGTCGTGTCCGCCGTGCACGACGCCATGGCCTCGCTCGGACACCCTGAGACGGTCGTCCAGGTCGCCGAGGGCGGCCGCACGGAGATCCGCACGTTCGAGATGAAGCCGGATGAGATCACGTCCACGACGAAGGCGCTGCAAGAGAAGCTCGGCCCGGCCAAGATCGACGCCTCCGTGGTGAGTCCCTCGTTCAGTGGTGAGCTGATCCAGAACGCGATCCGGTCGATCATCCTGGCGTCCATCTTCATCGTGCTGCTGATCGCGTTCGCCTTCCGCAGCTTCGGATGGGGAGCCTTCCGTTACGGCATCGCCGCGATCATCGCGCTGCTGCACGACGCGGCGTTCGTGCTCGGACTCTTCGCGATCCTCGGCTACTTCTTCAACGTCGAGATCGACAGCCTCTTCGTCACCGCCGTGCTCACGATCATCGGCTTCTCGGTCCACGACACCATCGTGGTCTTCGACCGGATCCGCGAGAACCTGCGCCTGAACCCGGGCGAGGCGCTGAACCCGGTGATCAACTTCTCGATCATGCAGACGATGACGCGATCGATCATCACCTCGTTGACCGTCGTCTTCACGCTCCTGGCGCTGTTCCTGTTCGGCGGCTTCTCGATGCGCAACTTCGCGCTGGCGCTGCTGGTCGGGATCATCTCGGGCACGTACTCCTCGATCTTCAACGCGAGCCAGATCGTCTCGCTCTGGCAGGAGCTCGAGGACAAGCTGCGTCACCGCGCGACCGCTACCGCCTGAGGCGCCCTATCGTCGGCGCGTGAGGCGTCGCGTCGGACTGATCCTCGGTGCGCTCATCGTCACGTACATCGTGGTGTCGTGGAGCGCGTTGTTTGGACCGCTCGCGCGCGGCGGGATCGTCGTGCTCGACGTCTACTCGTCGGCGCTCTCGGGCAACAACGCCGCCGCGCTCATCACGCCCGAGCCGCGGATCGAGGAGCAGCGCATCACGCTCGTGGGCCACGAGTCTCGCGTGACCTGGTGGATCCCGGCCTGGGGCGATCGCCACCCCGCGATGCTCGTCGTCAACGGAGCATCTCCTCTGGGCAACGACGATCCCGAGACGCGACGCATCTCCGAGGCGCTCTGCCGTGCGGGGTACCTGGTGATGCTTCCGGAGTTCGACTTTCTCAAAGAGGCGCGGCTCGAGCGTTCGGCGCCCGCGCGAGTCGATGCAGCGTTCGCGGCCATGCTCGCGCGCGGCGACGCCGATGCCGGCCGCGCGGGTGCCTTCGGGTTCTCGGTCGGCGGCGGCATCATGTTCGCGGCCGCGGGTATGCCCAACGCGGCGCTCGCGAAAGCTCGCTATCTCGGGGCGCTCGGCGCGTTCTTCGACATCCGGACGTACCTCGCGTCGGTCGTCACAGGGACACAGGTGAGACAAGGACGAGCCGAGCCGTGGATACCGGATCCCGAGGCCCGGTCGAAATTGCCGATTGGCGCGGCCCAGGCGATGACCGATCCGTCGGACCGCGACGTCGTGACGACGGCATTGCGGGCCAGCGGTGGCCCGATCGCGGCCGACCCTCCGGCTGCCCTCGGCGCAGAAGGTCGTGCGGTCTGGCAGATGCTCGCGGCGCCGGATTACGGCACGGCACTGATGCGCTTCGACGCGCTGCCGGCGGCATTGCGCGATACGTTCGCCACGCTCAGTCCCGTTACACGGTGGAGCGCGGTGGCGGCGCCGGTGTACTGGTTGCACGATGAAGGCGATCGATTCGAGCCCGTGAGCGAGGCCGAACGGGCGTCCGCGACAGCACACACCGGCACGACAGAGCTCCATCTCACACGGCTGCTGTCGCATGCGGCAGCGCTCGGACCGGACGCGCGACAGCAGGGTGTCGATTTCTGGACACGAGAGCTCAGTGGCCTGCTTGGATTCGCATTTGACGTCCTGAAACGAGCGGGATGAACCCTTTCGCCCGACAGGGCGAATAGACTTCATACGTGGGAAAGCTCCTGGGTTGGGTCCCGCACACGGTCCGGACCGCTGCCGGCCTCGTGATCGTCGGGACGCTCGTCGGATATCTCCTCAGCTTGTCTGTATCGACGGTCAGTAACGACAAGGGCTGGTTCACCGCGTCGGGGGAGTCGGGCCCCGCGCGTGCCTACATGGTCGCGCTGCTCCAGCGCGAGGCGGATAGCCTCAGCGCGCTGCGGCCGGCGCAGGACGTCGTTTCGAAGGCGCTCGCACAGCAGTCCGCGCAGCAGAGCGCCAGCCAGGCGAAGCCGCTCTCGCTCACATATCTCGGAGGCGCCTCCCAAGGCAACTTCAGCGTTCAGATCTACGCGGTCGAAGTGCGCGCGAACGATGGCAGCCAGCAACTGTTCCCGCTCGCGCTCACCTTGCTCAGCGGTACGGTCGTGGGCACGCGATGACCGAGGCGCGCGCCGCGATGATCCTCGCGCTTTTCATCGGCGGCATCGTTGGCGGCGTGGCCGTGCAGCGCGTCACCGATCCGGGCGTGCGCGCGAACCCGTATGCCAGTCTCGACAAGATCGACGAGCCGGGCCAGTCCGCCGAGATCGCTCAGGCGCTCCTGGCGAATGATCCGAAAGCGCTGGCTCGCATCATGGATAGCGCCACGCTCACGGCTCTGCGCGACGCGCTCATGAGCCCGATGGGCGCGCCGATGGCTGATATCCGTCAGGTGAAGTTCGTCGGTGCCACGGGGAAGGGTGCGAAGGTGCTCGCGGGTTACATCGTGACCGGCAAGGACATGTCCGGGACCGACGCCATCATTGGATTCGTGCTCAATGTCGAAAATGGGCAGATCGTGGGTGTGAATTGATCAAAGAGACGAACGTGCCGCAGGTGAGCGCTCCGGCGCCGCCGACCAAGATGCAGTCCGGGATGATGACCGCGGCATTCGTCCTTGAGCACAACCTGCGGCGGCTGGTCATCCTCGCGATCATCTTCGCGATCGCCGTCTTCTTCTTCACGTTCCGTGGGATCTTCGACGGCATTCTGGGCCTGATCACGCAGGCGCCACAGCTTCTGGTCACCCTGCTGTTCTACGCGTTCGCGATGATCGTGCAATTCGGCGCGCTGATGTGGTTCATGTCGCGGCCGCGCACGTACACAGTCACACCGGATAGCGCGCAGATCGGGCTGTCGTTCGAGAACTATCGCGGCCAACCGGACCTCCTCGATCACGCCAAGAGCCTCGTTCGCATCCTCAAGGGCGTGGAGCGCTTCCAGCGCGCCGGCGGTGAGATGCCAAAAGGCATGCTCCTCGCGGGTCCGCCTGGCACCGGTAAGACCTTCCTCGCCGGCGTCGTCGCCGCCGAAGCCGGCCTGCCCTTCATCTACGTCGACGCGTCCAGCATCACCGGCATGTTCATGGGCATGGACGTGTTCATGGTGATCTCGCTGTTCCGCAAGGCGCGCTCGCTCGCGCGCAAATACGCCGCGCCGGGTACCCCCGGGGTCTGCATCATGTTCCTGGACGAGCTCGACTCCATCGGCCTGTCGCGCGGCGGTGTCCAAGGCGGCCAGCAGCAGGGCGTGATGGGTCCGATGGGCATGATGGGTGGCCGCGGTTTGGCTCTCAACACGATGCTCAACCAGATGGACTCGCTCGGCCAGCACGTGGAAGACCGCATGAGCCGCAAGATCGGTCGCTGGCTCGGGCTGGTCCGTGGACCCGTTCCGCCGAAGCCGCTGGTGTTCGTGATCGGCGCGACGAACCGCCCCGACGTGCTCGATGCCGCGCTCGTGCGGCCCGGCCGTCTCGACCGCCGCCTCAACATCTACGCCCCCGACGGCGATGGCCGAAGGGACATCATCCAGTTCTATCTGGGTCAGAAGGCTCACGAGCCGAACATCCCGATCGACATGATGGTGTCCGACTCGATCGGATGGACCCCGATCGAGATCAAGACGATCATCAATGAAGCCCTCGTGGTCGCGTCAGACCTGGGGCGCGACGCGCTGACCTACCGCGACTGGCTCGTCGCGCGAGACTCCCGCCAGCTCGGCATCAAGCAGCCGATCCAGACGATGTCGGCCGCGGACAAGCGTGCCATCGCGTACCACGAGGCCGGCCACGCGGTGGCCGCTCGGTACCTGCAGCAGGAGAACCGGCTGCAGAAAGCATCGATCATCCGAATGGGCGATGCCCTCGGCGTCGTGCAGCGTTCGTCGCGTGAGGAGCGGTACACGCG